>JANNAY010001526.1:0-2416 GCA_031384945.1 Deltaproteobacteria bacterium | reverse complement strand
GCTGAACGAAATCCACACGCTCGCTATGAGCGCCATCCGCTCCATCAAGGGCTGATCGACCTCGTCACAGCAAAGAAAAGTGGCGCCTTTCGGCGCCTCTTTTCGTTTCTGGCGCAAGCGCTCAGAGCTTGGCGGCGTTGTCTTTGAGGAACGTGGCAACGCCCTTCGGATCGGCCTTCATCGCCGTCTTGCCCTTGTTCCAACCAGCCGGGCAGACCTCGCCGTGCTCTTCGGTGTGCTGAAGAGCGTCGACGAGACGCAGGACCTCTTCGACGGAGCGGCCGAGCGGCAGATCGTTGACCGTCTCTTGGCGAACGACGCCGTTCTTGTCGATGAGGAACGTGCCGCGCAGGGCCATGCCGTCTTGCAGCAAGACGCCGTACGAGCGGGCGATCTCTTTGTTCACGTCGGCGAGCAGGGGATAGGCGATGGCGCCGATGCCGCCTTCTTCGACCTTCGTGTTGCGCCAGGCGCGGTGCACGTGGGCGGAGTCGATGCTGCAGCCGAGGACCTCGACGTTGCGCTTCTTGAACTCTTCGATGTGGTTCGAGAAGGCGAGGATCTCGGTCGGGCAGACGAAGGTGAAGTCGAAGGGGTAGAAGAAGAGGACGACGTACTTCTCGCCCTTGAACTGCGAGAGCTTGAGGCTCTTGTTCTCGCCGTTCGGCATGACGGCTTCTGCGGTGAAGTCAGGGGCGGGCTTCTGGACGAGGGACATGGATCTTCTCCTGGGTAGCGGTGGTTCGAGTTTGGACTTCGTCTAACGCCGGGCCTCTCGCCGCGCCACGAAGATCGCCACCGACCGGACGCGCAAAAGCAAAGGGCTGGAGTTGCCTCCAGCCCCTTGCGCAGCCTTTGAGGAGCGTCAGCTCACTTCTTGGCAGCAGGCTTGGCGGTGCCGCCGGCCTTCGACGCCTTCATCGGGTTCTTCGAAGCCAGCTGGGCTTCGGCGCGCAGCGCGCGGCCCTTCTTGGCGCCGTGCAGTGACGGGGTGAGCTCGATGAGTCCGCCGTTGCGGCCGGGGACGGCGCCGCGGAGGAACACAAGGCCTTTCTCGAGGTCGAGCTTGACGACGGAGCAGTTGAGGACGGTGACGACCTCGTTGCCCATGCGACCCGACATGCGCTTGCCCTTGTGGACCTTGCCGGGGGTGGCGCGGCAACCGATCGAGCCGCCGTGGCGGAAGTACTCGTGGGTACCGTGCGTGGCGCGGAAGCCCTTCATGTTGTGGCGCTTCATGACGCCGGCGGTGCCGCGGCCCTTGGAGACGCCGGAGACGTCGACGGACTTGACGCCGTTGAGCAGGTCGAGGCCGATGGCGTCGCCGCTGTTGTGCTTGCCGGCCATCGCTTCATCGACACGGAACTCGATGAGGTGGCGCTGCACGGGCACGTTGAACTTCTTGAAGTGGCCCGTGCGCGGCTTGTTGACGAGCTTCTCGCGGATGGCGCCGGTGCCGACCTGGAGGGCGGTGTAGCCGTCGGTGGCGACCGTCTTCTTCTGAACGATGGTGTTCTTCTCGACGAGAAGGACGGTCACGGGGATGCGGACGCCGTCGTCGTTGAAGATCTGGGTCATGCCCACTTTGGAGGCCAGCAATCCAAGCTTGTTCTGCGTCATCTCAAACTCCGGGGTCATGGCGAGCCGGCGAAACTGCCGTCGTGGTGCCAGAGGACCCTCATGTGATTTCCCCGATCCAGCTGGACCCGGGAGGCCGGACCCTAACCGAAGGGGCCGCCGGATCAAGAGTCAGCGCCAAGACGCCCCCAAAAAAGAAAGCGGGCCCCGAAGGACCCGCTTTCTCGTCGGAAACCAGCGGCTCAGGTGCCGAGGTTCTTCTCTTTGATGAGCGCCTTCACGCCGTCAACCGAGCGCTGGCGGAGCTCCCAGCCGTTGACGAAGAGCGAGGGCGTGCCGCGGACCTTGGCTTCTTTTGAGCCGAGCTCGGACTCGTTCTTGATGATGTCTTCGAACTTGGCGTCGTTCTCTTTGAGCGACTTCTCGAACTTGGCGACGTTCAGGCCGATCTCTTTGGCCCACACCGAGAAGTTCTCGGGCGTGAGGGCGCGCTGGTTGGCGTAGGCCTTCTCGGAGAAGTCCCAGAAGCCCTTGTCGCCGCCGACGTCGCGGGCCGCGAGGGCGGCTTTGGCGGCGGGCTTGGCGTCTTTGTGGAACGACAGAGGGAACTGCTTGAAGACGACCTTGACCTTGTCTTTGAGCTCGGGGTCTTTGACGACGTCGTGGAGCATCGGGTCGACGCGCGAGCAGAACGGGCACTGGTAGTCAGAGAAGATCACGAGCTCGATCTTCGCGTCTTTGTTGCCGAGGACGGGGCTGTCGCCGCCGGGGATCTTGTAGGCGGCGGTCTGCGGCGGGGGCGCTTCTTTGGGGGCGCCGGCCGCGGCGGCCGGGCGCT
>JANNAY010001511.1:0-2481 GCA_031384945.1 Deltaproteobacteria bacterium | reverse complement strand
CCGTCGCGCCGCTTTGCGTTTGAAGAAGCCCGACGGCAACGTGCCCACGGCCCTCAAAGACATCGTCGCCGTGCTCGAACAGGGCAGCGACGACGTCAGAGACCTGCTCACCGTGGTCGCCACCCGCGCGCCCGGCACGCTCTTGCAAACGGCCCTCGCCCACCCGATGCACCGCAGCCTGCGGGCGGCGCTGACCGACCTCGACGACGTCCGCATCGCCGACGACGACATCTACGCCCTCGCCGCCTTCGTCAGCCGCGAAGGGGCCGACGTCGACGAGGCCGCCGTGCGCGCCGCCGCCCGCCGCGACAACAAAGACGGACGGGCCGCCCTCGCCGCCGACCGCCTGCTCGACCTGCACGCGCGCATCGTCGAAGGCCGCGTCAACAGTTCTGACACTGACGAAACGAGGGCCCTCGTCGACGATGCGGCCGCCCTCTACGCCTCGGCCGGCGGCAACGCTGTGCTTGATCGGCTCGAGAAGCTGCGTCCGGCGTTTCGCCGCAGGGCCGAGCTGCGCGACGCCGCATTGACCGCGCTGCGCGACATCGAAGCCTGGCCGGCCGTCGCCTCGGTGCTCGAAGACGCCGTCGTGGTCGTCGACGATGTCGCCGACCGCCGCGCCCTGCGCTTGCAGCTCGTCGCCGTGTTGCGCGACGGCGTGGCCAACGCTTCCGCCGTCGAGCGCGCCACCGAGCACCTGCAGCAGCTGGTCGACGACGACGTCAACGACCGCGAGGCCTGGGGCGAGCTGTTCGAGTGCCTCGAAGAGCTGAAAGACGATGAGCGCTTGCAGCAGGCTCTCGGCCGTCGCGCCGAGCACGCGCTTGGCATCGAGCGCCGCGAGCTCGTGCGCCGACGCCTCGAGATCTTGCTGGTGCTCGGACACGCCGACGTAGGCCTCGCCTCGCTGCAGGCCGTGCGCAGCGAGAACGACGACGAGGGGCTCAAAGACCTCGAGCAGCGCGTCCACAAAAAGGCCGACGCCGACGCCGGTCACGCCGAAGGCGGCGCCGCGTGGGCGGCGTTTCTCGACGCTGAGCTGCAGAAGAACGACGTCGCTGCTGCGGCAAGAGAGGGTGACGCCCGGGCCCTGCTCGGCCTGCCCGTCGAGCTCGCCCCCGCCGGCGCCCGCGTGCGCGCCCATGTGGCCTTGCTCGCTGATGGACAGCGCGCGCCAGCCATTTTGTTCAGTTCGCAATCTGTCGAACTGAGAATCAAAGAAGCCGTCGCCGTCGTCGTCGCAGCTGCGAACGGTGATGCCGCCCTCAGCGCCTCACTCGTCGGCGCCCTCGCCGAAGACGCCGGCCGCCTTGGCTCCGCCGCCGCCCTCGACCTCGCCGACGCCTTGCACGACGCACTGCAAGGCAAACAGGTCGACGTCGGCGCCTTTGCCGCGCAGACGGCGGCCCGACGTTGGCGCAGCCGCGGCGTGCGCGCCGTCGACGTCGACGTCGCCCGCCTCAACGGACGCGCGCGTTCGTCGCTGGCCCTGCGCCGCGCCGCCCGGCTCGGCGACCGCTCCGCCGTCACCGCCGCCGCCGCCGAGCTCGGCCTGTCGCTCGCGGCCCTCGGCGACGTCGACGCTGCCGGTGTCGCCGTGGCCTACGCCGACAAAGCCAACGGCATCATCGGCGCACAAGCCAAAGCCGCCGACGGCACTGTCGCCCTGCTGCGCCATGGTGATGCCCGCGGCCTCGTGCGGGCGGCCTCGTCGTCGACGATCGCCCGTCGCGCCAGCGCGATGCCGCTGACGCCCCTGCGGCTGACGGCGCGCCTCGCCCTTGCTCCGGTGCTGGGCGACCCGCAGCTGGTGCAGCGCGAGCTCGCCCGCGCCGTCGTTGTCGCCGACCGCACCGGCGACACCGCCGTCACCGCCCGCGCCCTCGATGCCCTCTTCGTCGTGCGCGCGCCGTTGCCGGCCGAGCTGGTCCGCCGTGCCGACGTCGCGCTCACGCTCGGTGAGCCCGAGGCCGCCACGTGGGCCTCGCGCGCCGCCGACGTCGCCACCGACGCCGTCGACGTCATTCGACTGCGCAAGAAGGCCATCGAGGGCTTTCTCGCGCAGAACGACATGCCGGCCCTCGGCCGCGATTTGCTGGCCCTCGCCCAGAGCGCGCCCGCCGGACGTGACGGCGACGACCTGCGCAACGAGGCGCTGTCGACCGCCGAAGCCGCCCGCCTCACCGCCGTCGCCGACGCCATCATGGCCCAGGCCGCCGACCAGTTCGTCGACGTCGGCGAGCGCGCCGCAGCTCTGCGCCGTCGCGCCGAGCTGCGCGTCGCTGCCAAAGATCCCGTCGGCGCGTTCAACGTCCTCAAAGACGGCGCCGCCAAGGTCGCTGCCCTCGCCGATGCGACGGCCAAAGACGTCGCCCGCGGCTTGCGCGACGACGCCTACGACGTCGCTGCCGGCAACGCGCTCGTCGACGCCATGCTCGACGTCGTCGACGACGACCTCGCCAAAGCTGGCGTGCTCGC
>JANNAY010001510.1:0-6063 GCA_031384945.1 Deltaproteobacteria bacterium | reverse complement strand
CGGCGCATTTGTCGGCGGCGCGCCAGCGTCTTTGTCGTCGTCGATGACGACGCCGGCGTCTTTGGGGTCTTCGGCGGCGTTGTTGCCGGCGTCGACGATGACGACGAGGCCGCCGTCGTCGGCGACGAAGCCAGCGTCGACGACGCGTCCGGGCGCGGGGGCGGGGGCCGGGGCCTTCTTCACGCGCGGCGTGCGCACCGACGGACCGCGCATCTCGTCGTCTTCTTCTTCGCCGAGGGTCGGCGCCTTTGGCTGCTCGCGGCCGACGAGCACGACGACGTGCTCGAGGCGACCGAAGTCGGTGGCCGGACGCACCAGCGCCTCGAGCGTGAGGTCGTCTTTGTCTTTGACGTCGACGACGACGCCGATGAGCACGCCGGGCGGAAAGCGTGCGCCGATGCCAGAGGTGACGATGGCGTCGCCGGGCGAGACGTCGCGCAAGCGGTCGAAGTCTTCGATGACGGCGGCGTATTTGTCGGCGTCGCCGCGGCCGCGGACGATGCCGCGGGCGCGGCTCTTCTGCACCACGACATCGATGGCGCTCGACGGATCGGTCATCAAGAGCACGTCGCTGGTCGAACGCCCGGCCAACAAGATGACGCCGACGACGCCGTCTTCGCTGACGACGCCGTCGCCGCGGCGCACGCCGTCTTTTGATCCGCGGTCGATGCTGACGAGCTGCGTGAGCGGCTGACCGGTGCGGGCGATGACGCGGGCCCCGAGGGGGCGCGGTCCGTCGATGGCGCCGGCGGCCCGGGCCAGTCCTCGCAGGTGCTCGTTTTCTGCTGACAATTCAGCGATTTGCACCGTCAGGGCTTCGCTCGACTGCCGCTCGCGCCGCAGGTCGATCAGCTCTTCGTGGTCGGCCACCGAGGTGACGTAGTGCTCGATGCCATCGGCGATGCCACCGGTGATGAAGAGCATCGCGCGTTCGACGACGCCGGCGACGTCGACGATGGCGCCGACGACGGGGCCGCGGCCGCCGCTCTTTTGTTTGGTCTGCGCGTAGAGCAGCACCAGCGGCAACAACAGCAAGACGCCGACGACGACGAGCGCTTTGTGGCGGCGGAGCAGGTCAAACACAGCGGCGAGCTACCAATTGAGAGGGCGTCTCGTGGGCGAACGCGGCGCCCGAGACGCAGCGTTCACGACGAGCCGAGAGCCACTTGCTGCAAGAGGTCGAGCTTCTCGAGGGCGGTGCCGGCGCCGATGACGGTGCCGGAGATGGGCTCTTCGCTGTGAAACACGGGCAGGCCGGTCTCTTTGCGCAAGAGCACGTCGAGGTTCTTCAGCAGCGAGCCGCCGCCCGACAAGATGATGCCGCGGTCGACGATGTCAGAGGCGAGCTCGGGCGGCGTGCGCTCGAGGCCGATTCTGACGGCGTCGGTGATGGCGTTGATGGGCTCTTGCATCGCTTCGCGAATTTCATCCGAGTTGCACTCGATGGTCTTCGGCGTGCCCGAGATGAGGTCGCGACCCTTCACTTCCATCGTGAGGATCTCTTCGTCGGGGTAGGCGCTGCCGATGCGGATCTTGATCTGCTCGGCGGTGCGCTCGCCGATGAGCAGCGAGTAGCGCTTCTTCACGTGGTTGATGATGGCGACGTCCATCTTGTCGCCGCCGGTGCGCACCGAGCGTGAGTAGACGATGCCGCCGAGCGAGATGACGGCGACCTCACAGGTGCCGCCGCCGACGTCGACGATCATGTTGCCCGACGGTTCGGTGATGGGCATGCCTGCGCCGATCGCCGCGGCCATCGGCTCTTCGATCAGGTGCACTTCAGAGGCGCCGGCCGACTGGGCCGAGTCTTTGACGGCGCGCTTTTCGACCTCGGTGACGCCGACGGGCACGGCGATGATCGCCCGCAGCTTTCCGAGCATGTTCTTGCCGTGCACCTTCTGGATGAAGTGCCGCAGCATCTCGGACGTGGCGTCGAAGTCGGCGATGACGCCGTCTTTCACGGGCCGGATCGCCGAGATGGCGTCGGGCGTTCGCCCGATCATGTCTTTGGCTTCGCGGCCGACGGCGACGACCTCGCGCTTGCCGCCCGGTGAGCTGAGCACCGCGACGACGCTGGGCTCGTTGACGACGATGCCGCGCCCTCGAACGAACAACCGCGTGTTGCTCGTGCCGAGGTCGATGGCGAGGTCTTTGGAGAAGAGTCCGAAGAATCCAGAAAGCATGTCGTCCGCAACCTAGGCCAGAGGGGATCGCGATGTCGACGCGGAATCAGCTGCGTCTTGCGCGCACAGGTGGGCGCTCCGGCCGCGGCGGCGGTTGTCGTCGGCCAGCGCCCGGGCCGGCCTGGTTTTGTGTGCGCTGCGCGCGGCGGCGGACGCCAAAGCAGAGCCGTGCGACACGGACAGATCGACGTCGTCACGAAGGGCGCCCGCCGACGACGCGGGGCCAGCAAGAAGCTCCCGACGCGGGGTGCCTTCTGGACGGGGCTTGCTCCCGCCGTCGACGGAGAGGCCGCGCCTGTCGAGGCCCGCGGGAGCAACTCCCCCGGCCAGGAGGCACCTCGCGTTGGGAGCGCTGCTCGAGGTACACCGCCTCGTTCGCGACCCTGCCGCGGGAAACCAGGCTGACGTCGTCGATCGACGATGCGCGGGGCGTCGGTTCCCCGAGGCGGGCCTCAAGCACGCGGCGCCCCTGACCCCGTGGGCGCGGCTTTCACATCGTCGCTCTGCTCAGACACCAGGCCGCTACGGGGAACCAAAACAACGTGAACGCGTGAGGGACGCGCCGACGTCGTGGGAGTGGCCGAGGTGCGACCCAGACGCGCATGTCCTACCTCCGAAACGACGTCGTCAGGGGCCGTCACACCGGCGGAATTGGGGCCGGGCTAGGGTTCAGCCCCTATGCGCAATTCTTCATTCCCGGCTTTCGTCGTCGCCATCGCCGTTCTCGCGGCCTGCGAGGTCGTGACGCCGTCGAACCCGTTCGACCCGGGGACGCCGTCGGATCAGCAGGCGCCGGCGACGCTGCGCGGGACCGTCGTGCTCGAGGATCCGACGGCGGCGGGGTCGACGCTGGCCGGTGAGCTGCGCGGACTCAGCGTCGTGCTCGTCGACGACGGCGGCCGCGTCATCGCCGGGGCTGACGGCAACGCGCTGCCGGTGCCGCTGACCGTCGACGAGACGACCACGCCGCCGAGCGCGACGTTCGGCGTCGAGCTGCAGCCGCGCACCGTGCGCCTCGACGTCAAAGGCGTCGGCGCCCGCTTCACCGACAGCCCAGCGTTCGTGCCCGTGCAGCTGGCCGCCGGCGCCACCGTCGACGTCGGCGTGCTGCGGTTTCGTTTCACGCCGTCGGTCGAGGGCGGCGGTCCCGGTTCGATCGCCGGTGAGGTGGTGCTCGAGGGCGGCGCGGGCGGCGAGCGTCTGGTGCAGGTGTTCGCGCGCGACGGCGACGCCCAGCGGCTGGTGGCGACGACAACGACGGACGCCGATGGCGCCTTCTCGGTCGCAGGCCTCGCCATCGGCACCTACGCCGTGGCCGCGACGCTGCCGGACTTCACGCCCGACTACCGCCTCGACGTCGTCATCGCCGACGACGACGGCAGCCGCGCCCGCGTCTTCGCCGACGGTGACGCGCTGACGCTGCACCCGGTGACGGCGGTGCTGTTGCCGCAGCTCGATCGCACAGACGGCAGCTTCTACACGCGGGGCGACAGCGTCGACCTCGCCGTGCTCGCGTTCGGTGGCGTCACCGGCATGCGTTTGGTCGCCGCCAGCTGCGACGCCGGCTGCGACGTCGCCGACTTCGGCGGCGCCCCCTTCGTTGCCTACGACGCCGCCTCTGCCGTCGCCCTTCCCGCCGTCGATGGACGCGTCGCCGTGTTCGCGCAGTTCGAAGTGCGCGGCTCGTTCGTCTTCACATCGCCGGTGTTCACGACGACGATCATCCGCGACACGACGGCGCCCGAGGTCCGCTCGATCACGCGATTTGGCGGGGCCTTTGCCGACGAAATCACCGTCACCGGCGACACCGTCAACGTCGACGTCGCCGCCTTCGACGTGGGCGGCGTCGCTGCCGTCGCCACCGTCGTCGTCGCTGCTGGCGAAGGCGAACCCGACGCCGCTGGCCTCGCGTTCTCGCCGGTGTCGACGCCGCCCGGTCCCGCCAACCTCACGCGCACCGTGGCGCTGCCCGACGTCGACGGGCTCTTCGATCTGCACGCGTTTGTGCGCGACCGCGCCGGCAACGTCTCGCCCGGCGGCGTCGTCAGAGTCAGAAAAGACACAGCCCCCGCCGACGCCGTGCCCCTCGTCGTCGACGCCGTCGAAGCTGGCGAAGGACGCGCCGTCACCGTGCACGTGCACTTCGACGCGACGACGGCGACGTCGCTGCCGACGTTCTTTCAAATCGGCACGGTGCTGCCCGCCGACACGTTCTCAGGGCGCCAGGCGTTCGCGGCCGACGAAGAATTCGACGTTGTCAGCAACGCCGTCGACGGCGAGACCCTGGTGATTCGCGCGCGCTTGTTCGACGAGGTCGGCAACCAGACCGAGGTGCAAACCACGACGGTGGTGACCCTGCGCGGGCGCGTCAGCGGCACCATCGACCTCGAGCAGCTGGGCGCCACCCGCGCCGTCGCCGGCACCGTCGTCAGCGCCGTCGACGCCACTGGCGCAGTCTTGGCGACGACGACCACCGACAGCAGCGGCAACTACGCGCTCAACGGCGTGCGCGAAGGACGCGTGACGTTGTCGGCGGTGAAAGACGGCCACCGCTCGTTCATTCAAGACCTCGCCTTTGTCGAAGCCGACGCCGTCGTCGACGTCGACGCGCTCTTGCCGCTCAAGCGCGGCGCGCTGGTCGGTAAATTTCGCCGCGCCGACCTCGACGCCATCGACGGACGCCACGACGGCATCAGCATCACCGTGCGCCTCGTGTCGCAGACGCGCAGCGCGTTGCCGCGTCCGGCGCTGACCGGACCAGACGGTGATTGGTCGCTCGACCTCGTGCCGGCGACGACGTTCGGCGAGAGCTACGACGTCGTCGCTGTGGCCGACGGCTACGGCCAGGGCGCCGTCGAAGACGTCGTCGTCGACGACAACGCGCTGAGCGTCGTCAACCCCGACGCCGTCGATGCGAACACGCCGGTGGCCGTGCTCTTGTCGCCCATCTCGGGCGACTTCGATCTCTGCAGCGCCGTCGTCGCGAGCGGCGACTGCGCGCCGTTGGAGTTCACGAACGCGAGCCGCGTGCGCGTGCACCTGCGCAGCGACAGCGGCGTCACGCGCATCCGCGCGGCCGTCGCTGCGCTGCCCGACGAGGCGACGCTGCCGCTCGCGGCCTACGACGAAGACGTCGACGTCACCGTCGACCTGCCCGACGTGCAGGGGCGCATCGCCATCTTTGTCGACCTCGAGCGCGATGGTGGGCGGCAAGTGCTCGGTCCGGTGCAGGTCTTCAGAGACACCGTGCGGCCGAGCGCGCCCGACCTCGTCGTCGCCCGCGGCGCAAAGGCGCGCCGCGACGGTTTCACCAACGTGGGCTTCGTCAGAGCCACTGTCACCACCAACGAGGGCGACGACGTCGACCTCACCCGCGAAGCGCCGCTGGTGCGCTCGCCGACCTTCTTTGCCGACGCAGCACCGACCGAGCCGCGGTCGTCGGGCGTGGCCCTGTGCACCGAGAGCGTGGCCTGCACGGTCTTGCTGCCGTCGTTGGCCGGCGTCGTCGACGAGAAGCGCCACGACGCGTTCGCGTTTGCCTGCGACGCCGCCGGCAACTGCTCGGCCGCCGCCGGCTCGTCGTCGATCGTGTTCGACAAGACGCCGCCACAGGCGCTGCACGGCGTGACCTTCGCGCCCA
Source organism: Deltaproteobacteria bacterium (assembly GCA_031384945.1). Taxonomy (GTDB): domain Bacteria; phylum Myxococcota; class UBA727; order UBA727; family VGSZ01; genus VGSZ01. The sequence continues at coordinate 240 of JANNAY010001510.1, read as the reverse complement.
CCGGAGCACGCATCGTTGGGCTGAATTCGAGCGGCGCCAACGACGAATTCGCCACCGCCTCAGGCGCCTACGCCGTCGCCATCGACGTCGGCGCCGCCCTCGACGCAGACGGCAGCGCCGTGCTCGACGTCGACGGCAACGCGGTCAGAGACGTCGACGCCGTCGCCCTCAGCTTCGTCGGCGCCATTGACGACGACGACGCCAGCGACCTCGTCGACGGCGCCGCCCCCGACAGCACCG
>JANNAY010001492.1:0-2603 GCA_031384945.1 Deltaproteobacteria bacterium | reverse complement strand
AAGGTCGCCGAGGGCGCGCTGCTCGACGCGCTGCACCTCGAGGCGTTCGGTGAGGTCACTGTGCGAGGTCCGGTCGGCGCTGACGTCGTCATCGACGGCGTCGCGCGCGACGCGCTGCCCCAGCTGCGTCCGGTTCGACTGGTGGTCGGGCGGCACACGGTCGAGGTGCGTCTCGGCAGCAAGACGCCATGGCAAGGCTTCGTGCAAGTCGAAGACGGCGGACGCGCGACCCTCACCGTGTGCGCCACCGACGCCGCCGTCACCGCCTGCGACGGCGCCTCGGACCCGTCGACAGATCCGGGTCCGTCGCCCTTGCTCATCGGCGGGCTGGCGGGCGCGGGCGCCGGCGTCGTCGGCGTCGGCGTCGGCGCCGTGTTGGCGGGCATGACGATGTCCGGCTACCAAGAGTTGCGCGAGACGCGCCGCGCCGACCTCACCCAAACCCAGATCGACTCTCTGTTGCAGACCCAGACCGCCGCCGTCGTCTGTTTCGCCGTTGGCACCACCCTCGTCGCCGCTGGCGCGGGCGCCTCCATCGCCGCCATGTTGTTGGAGTGACCATGTCGTTCAACCGCCTCTTCCTCGCCGTCTCTCTCCTCGTCGCTGGTCTGGCGTCGGGCTGCGTCCAAGAGTGCGTGGCCGACGGCGACTGCGACGCCACCGTCGACCGCTGCGCCCTCGCCGACGATGGCAGCGGCACCGGCGTCTGCGTCCCCAAGAACGACCTCGTCGTGACCGACGAAGGCGAAGGCGAAGAAGGCGAAGGAGAAGGCGACGAAGGAGAGGGCGAAGGCGAAGAAGGCGAAGGCGAAGGCGAACTCATCATCGACCGCGTCGTCGTCGACGTCGACGGCACCCCGACGAACGTCGCGCCAGGCGGTACGTTTGACGTCGTCTACAACGCGGCGGTCGCCATCAGCGTCACCGCCGAGGCCAACGAGGGTGCGCCCACCTGCCAGCTCAACCGAGGCGCGCCGCAGCTGGACCGTGACGCTCCGTCGACGGCGACGCTGGACGAGGTCATCACGATCGAGTGCGCCTTGTCCGGTGCCGTCAGCGTAGAGGCGACGCTGCGTCTGCTGCCGTTGGCGGCCGTGTTGAAAGAGCCCGCGCCTGTGTTCGCCGTCGGTGAGGAGCCAGCCGCCGCGTCGTTGGTGACGACGACCACCGTGTCTGTCGATGAGGTCCCGATCGACTGCGTGTTCGACGAGCAACTCGCCCAGGATCGCTCTGGCGTCACCGGTGTGACCTGCTCCCGCGGTCTGCAGACCGTGACGGTCAGGCCCGTGGCGGTCTCTGTGGCCGCGGCCATCTCGGCGACGTCGCTGCGGCTCGACGCGGCCGGCTCCGCGGTCGTGATCGACGTCGACCAACGTGGCGCGGAGTCCTGTGCTCTGGCGTGCTCGCCGACGGGCACGTTCAGCGTGGACGCCTCATCAAACGGAGTCGTCTCGTTGACGGTCCCGGCGCTGAGTGAGGGCATCAGCTCGTGCGTCGTCTCCTGCGCGGGCGGCGGCGGGGTGCCGGCGACAGCGTCCGCCATCGAGATCGCGACCGCCTCGGATGGCATCAGGACGGTCGGAGAGTTGGGCAGCCTCGCGTCGTCGGTGAGGGCGCTCGTCGGCGCGCTGTCGATCGTCGGCTCGAATCTGACTTCAGCGGTCGAGCACACCGGCTTGGAAGTCGTCGCCGGTAAGGTTGAGTTCAGCGATACAACTGATGGCGCAAATTCGGTGACTTTAAGCTTTCCATTGCTTCGCGATGTTCGCAGCTTTAGTGTGACGGAGATGCCCGATCTGCTGTCGCTGTCAGATGTCGATGGCGTTGGCGCAACAATCGATCCCAGCTTTCCTGCCTTGCGGGAGGTTCGTGAGGATTTGGTGGTGTCGGACAATCTAGTGCTCGCGAACCTTGGCAGCGCGACCGACGCCGCAGGCGCGGGAGCGCTGCCGTCGCTGTCGACGGTCTCGGGAACCCTCACCGTCTCCAGCAACGCCAGCCTCGCTTCGCTCGCGCTGCCGTCGCTGTCGACGGTCTCGGGGGGCGTCGACATCTCGACGAATGCTCTGCTTCTCGCGGCAGGACTAACAAGCTTGACGCGTATCGGCAGCGCCGCATCGACAGGCGGGCTGACGTTCAGCGCAAACGCCACTGGTGCAACCGCCGGTCAGACGTTGGTCGTTTCGCTGAAGGCAACGCCTCCATTGGTACGCGTCTTCGGAGCCGTCACCGTGATCAACAACCGTCGTGCGAGCGACCAAGACTTGCGCGACATGTTGGTGTCGAAGCTCGACAACTCAGGGTTTTCGGCGCCGCTCGTTGCGAACAACGCTGACTAACCGACGGAGGTCCTTTGAAGGCTGCAACTCGGCGGGCACGCTCGAGAGCGCGACGGAGCGCCGAGAAGCTCAACGGCGAGGCCCTCGGCTGAGTCGATGTCGCCTGCGCCTTCTTCTTCGTCGCCAGAACGGCCGCGTCGACGACCTGAACCGCGCAGGCCCCGATCGGAACCGCCGCGTCGACGACTTGAACCGTGCAGACCCCGATCGGAACCGCTGCGTTGACGACCTGAACCGCGCAGACCGCGATCGGAACCGCCGCGG
>JANNAY010001477.1:0-3876 GCA_031384945.1 Deltaproteobacteria bacterium | reverse complement strand
CGGCCTCGGCGGCTTCACCTTTGTCGAGCAGACGCGGGCGGATGCCACGACGTCGCCGAACTTCGTGAACAACCTCGTGCAGCTGTCGCAGGCCTGGTGCCGCATGGCCGTGGCCAAGCCGGGCAACACCGCGCTCTTTGCCGACGGCGTCGTGCCTGCGCTGGGCGGCACCGACGGCGACACCGACGGCGACAGGGCCGTCGTCACCGCCGTGCTCAAGCGCTGGTCGCGCTCGTTTCACGCCGTCGACCTCAGCGACGCCGAAGCCGACGACCTCTACGCCACGCTGTTTCTGCCGCTGAAGAGCGACCCGACGGCGGACGCGTTGTCGCCGTGGGCGGGCACCTGCTCGTATTTCATCCGCCACCCGCGCTGGATGTTCTTCTGATGTTCTTGCTGAAGGGTTCTCGATGTTGAGCATCAACCGCCGACGTCTCTTGCAGACCGCGCTCGGTGCCTCGCAGCTCGCGCTCTTGTCGCAGTTCGGGCTGCTGTCGAAGCCGGCGCGCGCGCAGGTGGGCAGCACCACACCATCGCGGCTGTTGTCGATCTGGCTCGACGGCGGCTGCCACTGGGAGTCGATGTTTTCGCCGTTTACGTCGGCGGGCATCGCCAAATACATGCCGGCGCCAGCGGGAGACCTCTACCCCTTCGGCTACACCGCCGCGCAGGTCGAGCGCTGGGACCGCCAGTCGCACGACCCCGACGAGCCCGGTCCGGTGCGCGGCCTGCGTGGACCTGTCTATTGGAACTGGGATGACCCCCAGGCCCGCAGCGGCGTTGTCCCCGGCAGCGACGGCGCGCAGCAGTTCCGCCCCTACGGCTACGCTTGGGCCGACCCGACGCACAAGCTCTACGACAAGACCTGCGTGCTGATCGGCGCCGATCAAGGCACGGCCTCGCACCAGAGCGGCATCGTCGCCAGCATGAGCGGCGTCGCCGGCGCCACCTTTCGCGCTCCGGCGGTGCAGGCCGTCGTCGCCAACGCGCTGTCGACGCGCTTTCCGGATCGGCCGCTCTTGAACGTGGCCCTCGGCGGCAAGCTGCCGGTGGCGCTCGGGCTGCCGTCGATCGCGTCGCCGCAGTCGATGAGCTCGCTCGACTCGGTGGCGCCAACGTTGTCGGATCGCCGCGACAGCTCGTGGCTCGGTCTGCGCACCCGAAGCGCCACTGCCGACCTCGCGCGCGACGGCAGCGACCGCAGCGCCCAGCACGCCGCCGGACAGGGGACGATCCCGCGCACCGTCGTCGACGAGGCCGTCGCCCGGGCCACGCGCGGGCTCTACGGCACAGGCAACGCCGGCACCGAAGCCGCGCTCGAGACGCTGTACGAGACCTACAAAGACCACAGCAAGACGCTGTCGCGCGACGTGTTGACGACGTTGTCGGCGACGCCGGGCTTCGAGCGCCTGAGCAACGATCCGCTCTACGCGAACAACACCGCCTGCACCGGCAACGCCGACTCGTGCGGCCCGCTGAGCGGCACGGCGCCGTGGGACTTCGCCTTGAAGCTCTTGAAGAGCGAGCTCGTGACGTCGGTGAGCCTGCGCGCGACGAGCATCGCCAACAGCTCGTTCGACTCACATTTCGCCAACGGTCCGCAGATCCACGCGAACCACCTGCGCATCGCCTTTGAGTCCATCGGCCGGATGTTGATCGAGATGGACCTCACCGACGTCGGCGGTGGCCGCACGCTGCTCGACGACACGCTGGTCTACATCTACAGCGACTTCGGTCGGACCTTCCCGAAGACGGGCAGCGATCACCACCCGGCCACCTGCGCCCTGCTCGTCGGCGGCGGCGTCGTCGGCAACCAGATGATCGGCGGCTACGACGAGCGCATCGACGGTTCGCCGCTCGGCGCGGCCGTCGACCTCATCAGCGAAGACGGCACGAAAGAGACGCGCGCGCCGAAGTCGCAAGACATCGCCGCGACCGTCTTGCGGGCCTTTGCCCTCGAGCCCGGCACCGACTTCTTTATCCCCGGCGGCTACGGCGTCTTCGACGGCGCCCTCCGCGTCTAGCTGGCTAGCGCGCGACGTCTTCTTCGATGGTGAGCGTGACGGGCGCGCCGCCCCTGACGACGACGACGACGGCCTTGCGGTCGGCGCCGATGCGGTCGCCGACGTTCAACAGGCGGTCGACGTTTTCGGCGCGGACGCCGTTGATGCTCTGCACCACGTCGCCGTCGCGCATGCCACACGAGGCGAGAAAGGCGTCGACGACGACGACCATGCCTTCGATGCCCTTCGGTCCGAACTTCGGCGTGAATTGCGGCGGACGCTGCTGGTAGCGCCGTCCGATCTCGCGCGCCTCTGACGCCGTCAGCACCGTCTTCGTGCCGTCTTTGCCGTCGACCACGCGGCACTTCACGCCCGCCGGCGCCAGCACGAGCGCGCCGCTGACGACGGTGGGACGGGCCAGCGCCGCCGCCTTTTCTTTCGCCAACGACGCCAACGCCGTCGACAGCTTCTGCGCTTCTTCGTCGTCAAGGGCGCCGTGTGATCGCAGGTACGACGCCGTCGACGCCGTCGAGATCGCCAGCTGCGTCGCCGCCGACTGGGCCGCGCCAAACGGCAGGCAGTGGTTCAAGGTGCGCGCATAGTCGGCCGCCGTGTTGAGGGCCATCGCGGTGCCGCCCCGCGCGCGCGACGCCTCGACGACGGCAATGGCCAACAGGTGGCGGCCGACGCGGTCGAAGCCGACGGATTCTTCGGGGCTGACGCTGCAGCCGTTGTCGGCGGCGTCGTCGACGGCGGCGCCGACCGCGCGCACGAGGGCGAGGGCGTCGCTGCCGACGTAGCGCTCGAGCTGCAGCACGTCGTCGCCCGACAGCGGCGGCGCGTCGACGCCGTTGACGACGTCATCGAAGCGCGGCGGCGCGGCGACGGCCTCGTTGCCGACGACCGGTCCGAAGCTGGTGAGCGCGAGGGCGATGGGCAGCAGCATCCCGCCAGTCGATCACCTCTCGGCGCCAGGAGGAAGACGCCAATCGAGATGCTCAACCCGGGTTGTGCATCGATCGGCGAGGACGTCGACGCGCTCCTCACGATGGGTCACGTCGTCGCCATGGCTGGCTCGCGCCGCAGAGCCCCCAGTACCCCCGCTGCGCGGGGGCGAAGCCGTCTTCGCAAATGCCCAGCCCTCCACGCCCTGCGTCGATCTCACGGGGCGGGCATCGTGAAGATGGCTTTGCCCGGGCAACGCAGGCGACGATGTGGTTCGCCTCAACGAGCGGATGTCGACGAGCTTGCTCGCGGCGGGGCGCCTTCGACGTCGAGCAACGACAGCGGCGCAGCGAAAGCGCCGGCGCGGACGGCGCGGCACCAGTCGATGACCTCGTCACCGCGCAGCGGCAGCGCGCGCATCTGCTCGAGAGTGAACCACGCCGCCTGCAGCGAGTGCTCATCCGCCGTCGACTTCGGCGCCGACGATGACGACGTCGGCCGCGCCAGAAAGAACATCCGCATGCGCGCGCCCGACGGCGCCCCCAACGAAGAGGGCGTGTGCTCGATGCGGAGAATTCCAGTCAGCTTGACGTCGAGACCGCTCTCTTCGCGGGTCTCGCGCAGCGCAGCGTCGACGAAGCTCTCGCCGGGATCGACGCGGCCGGCGGGCAAGTACCAGCCCTGCCCGTGCTTGCGCTCTTGCACGAGCAAGAAGCGGCCGTCGTCGGCCTCGACGATCACCAACGCAAAGGACTGCGTCGGAATGGGCTCGCGGCTCACCAGCGGTTGACGGTGCGGGGCGGGGTGCCGCGCTTCCACGGGCTCACGTACTTGCCGGTGCGGCCGGTGCCTTTGCCGACGACGACGCGGGTGTGGGCTTCGAGCTCTTCTTCGTATTTGAAGAAGGCGGCGGCGAGCAACGCGACGG
>JANNAY010001457.1:0-13947 GCA_031384945.1 Deltaproteobacteria bacterium | reverse complement strand
TTCAGGGCGCGTGCCGCGGCAGCGTCATCTGCAGCAGCGCGTACGGCTCAGCGTTCTCTTTCGGCGTGCCGCGCTGCACGGCGTTGCTGCCCGAGAGAAATTTCTGCTGTTCGACGACGACAGCGGCGCGGCGCACGTCGTCGACGGGGTGGCCGACGACGCCGACCGACGAGGCAGCAGCAGGGGCGGCGCCGAGGACGTCGACGGCTTTTTGCAGCGCGCCGGTCTGCCAGTTCGCCACCTTGAGCTCTTTGATGGCGACGGCGTCGGCGACGACCTCGTCTTCGATGCTCCACCGGGCGCCGGCGACGGCGGCGACGGCGGCTGTGCCAGCGCTCTTCCACTCCGGGTGATCGAGCAGCAGGCGGTCGACGTCGCCGTTTTGCGCGTGGGCGTAGACGTGAGCTGTGACGGCGGCGAGCTCGGCCTCGTTGTGCAGCGCGAGCAACAAGCCGGCGGTGACGACGACGCCGCCGTCGGGCAAGGCCCAGGCGTCGACTTTGCCGTGCTTCAACACAGTGACGCCGGGAAAGTCGGCGTCGCGGCAGACGGTGCGGGCGACGGCGTCGACGACGGCGCCGGCGCTGACGACGACGTCGCCTTTGGACTTCGCTTCCTGGCGCCACGCATCAGACACGAGCTGCTTCTCGGCCAGCGTCCACGGCGGGACGATGGCGGCGGGTTCGTCGCCGCCGGTGACGATGGCGACGACGACAAAGACGCCCACGACGACGAGGCCTGCGATGGAGCCTGCGGCGGCCTTGATCTCTGTCCACGGCAGCGGCTTCTTCGGCGTCGCCTGCGCCTGCACCTGCGCCTGTTGTTGCTGCGCCTGCGCCGCCTTTTCCCACGACGGCGTCCACTCCGTCGGCGGCGCTGGTGACGTCGACGGCGACATCAACGCCGGCCATGACGCCGCCGGCGCCGGCACCTCGGGATCGAGGGACTCGGTCACGCGGCGCGCGACGGGACGCGACGCTTCGCTCACCTTCGGCGGCAGCGGCACCGACGTCGCGGGCGGCGGCGGCGGCGCCACGTCGGCGGCGCGGGCGATCTTCAGTGAGCTTTGGCGCAGCGGCACCACGCGCTCGAGCTCGGATGACGACGACGACGACGACGGGGCAGGCATGTCGCGCGTCGACGGCGTCGGCGCAGGACGGGGCAGCGACGGACGAATGCCACCGCTGTTGCCACCATTTGGATCCTGCGGATTCCCCACGTGTCGACGATAAGCCGGCTCCGCCCCGGCCACACTGTGGGACAGCGCACCTCTTCCGACACCGTCGCTGCTGTGCTTCGGTGCGCCGATGACGTCGACACGCCGCGCTTTCTCCGTCTCCATCTTCGCCCGCCGCGTCGTGCTCGGAGAGACGCGCGTGTTTGTGATTCGTCACAAGCGGCTCAACACATGGCTGCCCGTCGGCGGCGAGGTCCACGACGGCGAGACGCCGTTCGAGGCCGCGCGGCGCGAGCTGTTTGAAGAAACGGGCTGGTCCGGATCCTTCGTCGACCCTGCCGACATCGCCGGCAGCGTCGCCGGATCGCCGCCGGGCCTCATGGGCTACGAAGAGCACCCGGCGGGGTCGAAGGGATTGCACCTCAACTTCTGCTTCACAGCCGACGTCGACGGCAGCGACGTCGTCAGCAACGACGAATACGACGACCACAAATTCGTCGGCGCCGACGACGTCGACGCGCTCGAGTGCCCCGAGAACGTGCGCCAACTGATCCGCCGCGCGCTGGTCGCCGGGCGTCCTGAGCGCGTCGGCACGGCCCGCGCCTGGCTCGACCGCTTCAACGCCAAAGACCTCGACGGCCTGCTCGCGCTCTACGCCGACGACGCCGTCCACGTCTCGCCGAAGCTCCGCGATCGGCAGCCCGAGACGAAGGGTGAGATTCGCGGCAAGGCGGCCCTGCGCGCATGGTGGCAAGACGCGTTCGTTCGCTTGCCACAGCTCACGTACAGCGAGCGCCGCGTCGTCGCCGAGGGTGACGCCGTCTTTCTCGAATACGTGCGCACGGTGCCCGGCGAGCCCGACCTGGTCGTCGCCGAGCTCTACGTCGTCGACGCCGCCGGCCTCATCGCCCGCTCACACGTCTTTCACGGCTAGCGAGCAGGTCCGTCGCGGGTCAGCGCACATCGGGCAGCAAGAAGTCTTGCCAGTCGCCGTCGGTGTCGTTGTGGTCGCCATCGAGCTCGCGGAAGTCGACGACGAAGCCCTCGAGCGCGAGCACTTCTTGGTCACGCCGCGCGGTCTCGATGGCGAAGGTCTGGTCGCCGATCCGCGCCGTCCACGCGATCGGCCAGCGGACGTCGACGGCGGCGAATTCGTCGGCCGCGAAGTCGGGGTTGGCGTTCTCGATCAGCAGTCCGTCGAGGTCATCGGCGTGGGTGAGCCCGACCTGCCACGCCAGCTCGCCGCCGCTGCTGTAGCCGCCGACGTAGACGTCGCCCACGTCGAAGCAGGCGGCGGCGTGGTCGACGACGGCGATGACGTGGTCGACGTCGACGCCGACGTCCCAGCAGGCGCCGTCGCGTCCGCCGACCGACACGATTTGTTCTGCCTGCGTCGCGCGCGTCGCGAATGGCGCGAGCTGTGACGACAAGAAGTTCAGCGCCGTGTCGTCGCAGCCATGCATCGCCACGATCAGCGTGCGTGGTGCTGCTCCTGCTGCGCGCGCGGGGCTGAGCCAGTAGCGGGTGCCGTCGTTGGCGCGGTGTTCTTCGAGGCCTTCGACGACGTTGACGACGCCGCAGTCGACGACAACTTCTCCTTCTCCTTCTCCTTCTCCTTCTCCGACGATTTCGCCTTCGCCTTCTCCTTCGCCTTCTCCTTCGCCTTCTCCGACGGCGTCGCCCTCGCCCTCGCCTTCACCGTGGATGGGCAGCGGGGACAGAGCGGGGCACGCCGCGAGTGCGAACAACGACAGGGAGCCGACGAATCTCATGCCGACGAGCTAACCACTTGCCGCACGTCGTCACGGACGGATCAGCCGGAGCTAGCGGAGGTACTTCGCGGCGTCTGTGTCGAGCAGCCAGCGCACTGTGGCGCCTCTGCGCGCGGCGATGGCCGCCGGCAGCTGCGACGACGGATCGAGGATGGCGTCGCGCGCGGCCTCGGCCTTTGCCGCCCCAGAGACGAGGAACCACAGCTGCCGCGCCCGCGCCAGGGCTTGCATCGTCAAGGTGATGCGCGACGGCGGCGGCTTCGGCGAATCGGTGATGGGCGCGACGAGACGACGCTCGTCGCTCAACAGCGCGTGACCCGGAAACAGCGAGCAGATGTGGCCGTCGGGCCCCATGCCGACGTGGACGACGTCGAGAGAGCCGCTGCCGGCGGTGACCTTGAGCAGCTCGGCCTCGTAGTCGGCGGCGCCTTTTACGACGTCGTTCTCGCCCACCATGCGGTGCACGTTCGCGTCGGGGATCTTCGCCTTCGACAAAAAAGTGTCGACCGCGAGCTTGTGGTTGCTGTCTTTGTGATCCGGCGGAACGCCGCGCTCGTCGCCGTAGAAGATGTGAACTTTGTCCCAGGGCAGCGCTGCTTGCGCGAGCACCGGGTAGAGCACCTGCGCCGCCGAGCCGCCGGTCAGCGCCATGGTGAACAGCCCGCGCGCCGCGATCGACGACGTCGCCGCCGTGATGGTCTGGTGCACGAGTTCGGCCGCGAGCTGGTCAGGTGAAGCAAAGACAGAGCGCGTGGTGGGCATGGTCGAGTGCTACCGCGACGTGCTCCCCGCTGTCGCGCAGACGCCAGGCGCCTCACTTCTGGTACCGGCCGCGCGACAGGTCTTCGCCGGCGACCTCGACGCCACCTCGATCGGGCACGTTCAGCGGCGACCGCACAACGACCACCTCTCGAAGCAGCCGCACGCAGTGCAAAAACATGAAAGGCCGGCCCAGGCGCTCGACAACGAGAATGCCCACCGCGGCCGGAGCGCCCTGCTGCCCGCGCACCAAGCGAAAATCTGACGACCCCGCTCGTCGTCAGCGCAGCAGGACGACGTCATCTGCAGGCACAGAGCATGCGATGACAAGTGTCATGCGCACCCTCCTCCTCGCCGCCGTGTCCGCCATCGTCGCCCTGCAGGGCGGCTGCCCGATCGGCGAGATCGCCTGCACCGACCTCGCGGCGTTCTCGGTGACGGCCACCATCGAAGACGAAGCCGGCGCCGCCGTCGACGACGCCACCGTCGTCTTCAGCGCCGACGGGGGCGACGAGAAGCCCTGCGACCACCTCGCCGACGGGCAATACGCCTGCGGCACCGAGGTCGAAGGATCCATCGTCGTCACCGCCCGCAAAGCCTTGTTCATCGACGCCGAATCCAGCGCCGTCGACGTCGCCAAAGACGCAGACGGCTGCCACGTCGTCGGCGAAGCCGTCACGCTGACGCTCGTCGCGCAAGGCGGTTGAGCCTGCTAGCCACAACGGCGTGCGCATCCCTGAGACATTAGAGCTGACGCTCGGCCTCGACGACGCCGACGACGACGACGCGCTGAAGCGGCTGATCGCGCAGCAGCTCAGGGTGCCCGTCGACGCCGTGCCCACCGCCCGCATCGCCCGCCGCGTCATCGACGCCCGCAAGGGCCGCGTCCGCTTCAACGTCGTCGTCGCCACCACGCCGCCGCCGGCCAAAGAGTCGCTGGGGCTGCCGCTGCCCCAAGAGGTGAAGCTGCCCGCCCGCGTCGTCATCGTCGGCGACGGCCCCTGCGGCTTGTTCTGCGCCTATCAGCTGGCCCGCCAAGGCATCGCCTCGATCGTTGTCGACCGCGGCAAGACCGTCGACCCGCGGCGGCTCGACCTGCGGTCGCTCAACCGCCCCTACCTCGGCGTCGTCGACGACGACAGCAACTACTGCTTCGGCGAAGGCGGCGCCGGCACCTACAGCGACGGCAAGCTCTACACGCGCGCCACCAAGCGGGGCGACGTCACCGACGTGCTCGAGATCCTCGCGCGGCACGACGCGCCGATCGACATTCTCACCGACGCGCGTCCGCACATCGGCAGCAACCTCTTGCCCAAGGTGGTCACGGCCATCCGCCAGCGGCTCGAACAGGCCGGTGTCAAGTTCGTCTTCGGCGCCCGCGTCACGGGCTTGACAACGTCAGAGAGCAAGACCGGCGGCCGAAAGGTGACAGGTGTCAAGTTGCAGGGCGCCAACGGATCGCTCGACACCATCGACGCCGACGCCGTGGTCATCGCCACCGGCCACAGCGCCCGCGACGTCTATCGCTTCTTGCACCGCGACGGCGTGCGCGTCGAAGCCAAGCCCTTCGCGCTCGGCGTGCGCATCGAGCACCCGCAACCCCTGATCAACCGCATCCAGTACGGCGCCTTCGCTGAGCATGTGAAGCTGCCGTCGGCCTCGTACAAGCTGGCCAACACCACCGACGACGGCGGGGTTTTTTCGTTCTGCATGTGCCCCGGCGGCTTCATCGTGCCGGCCTCAACAGACCAAGAGGGGCTGGTGGTGAACGGCATGTCGCTCAAGCGGCGCGACTCGCCCTTCGCCAACAGCGGCTTCGTCTGCAGCGTCAGCATCGAAGACGGCGCCCGCGCGGGCTTCACCGGTCCTTTCGGCTTGCTCGACTTGCAAGCGAAGATCGAGGCCGCCACCAAGCAGCTGGGCGGCGGCTCGCTCAAGGCGCCGGCCACCCGCGCGACCGACTTCGTCGCGCAGCGATCGTCGACGACGGTGCCGAAGACGTCGTACCAGCCCGGGCTTTATCCGACAGATGTCAGGTTGTGCCTCGACGTGGTCGGACTGCCCTTCTCGCGCCGCATCCGCGAGGCGCTCGTCGAATTCGACAAGTCGATGAAGGGCTACCTCAGCGAAGAGGCCGTGTTGGTCGGCGTCGAGAGCCGCACGTCGGCGCCGGTGCGCGTGCCCCGCGATCCGACGACGTTGATGTCGCCCGATCTGAGCGGCCTCTTTCCTGCCGGTGAGGGCGGTGGCTACGCCGGCGGCATCGTCTCGGCCTGCATCGACGGCATGCGCGTGGCGACGTCGATCGCCGCGCGCCTCGGCGTCGGTGTCGGCGCCCATGTCGGCGTCGGCGGCGCGGGTCGTTAGAGCGTGACCGTGAACCGCCGCCTCTCGATCATCGCCGGCATCGCCTTCAGCCTCGGCCTCGTCTGCGTCGCGCTCTGGCTGCTGCGCGACGACGCGCCCGCGCACACGACGACCGCGACGACGCCCCAGCAGAGCGAGCAGGAGAAGAAGAAGAGGAAAGAGGAGGCGAGGCGAGAGAAGAAAGAGAAGAAGCAGCGGGCGCCGCGGGTCTTGTTCGGCGAGGTCACCGACAAAGACGGCGCCCCCGTCGCCGGCGCCAGCGTCGTCGTCGGCGCCGTCGGCGGCAGCACGGCCTACAGCGGCGCAGGCTCGTCGACACCGGCGTCGCCCGTCGTCGTCACCGGCGCCGACGGACTCTTCACCCTCGACGACCTCGGCGAGAACGTCTCTGTCGACTTCCGCGCCGACGGTTTCCTCGACGTGCACATCGACGGCCACGATCTGCCCAAAGAAAACGAGGCCTTTTGGTCGCAGGCGCTGGTTCGCGAGGCCGACGGGGTGCGCGTGCGCGTCGTCGTCGACAACGCCGACCACACCCCCATCGCCGGCGCCGAGATCGTCGGTGCGCAGCCGCGTCCCCTCGGCGTCACCGACGACGCAGGCATCGCCCTCGTCGTGCCCGGCGACCACGACGACGAGCTGTTGATCGGGCATGGCCTGCACGGCGTCGTCGCGGTCTCGATCGGCGCCAGCACGCGCAGCCTCGAGGTGATGCTGCCCGCATCGGCCGTGCTCGACGGCGTCGTCGTCGACGAAGACGGCGCCGTCGTCAAGAACGGCGTGGTCAAGGTGCGGGCGCAGCTCGAGACCGACGACCGGTTTCGCGATCGGCGTGTATCGATGATGTGGCGCATGCAGCGCAAGCACGGCCAGCTCGTCGTCGGCGACGACGGCAGCTTTCACGCCGACGTCGTCGCCGGGCACAGCGTGCTGTCGGCGCTGTTCACCGGCCACCGCCCCAAAGACGACATCGAGGTCGATGCCGCCGCTGGCAAGACGACGCCGGTGAAGATCGTGCTCGAGAAGAGCCCGCGCATCGAAGGCGTCATCGTCGACGCCAACGACGGCGCGCCGGTGCCGCGGGCCACCCTGCACCTCGACGGCAACCGCTCGCCCGACGCCGTCGCCGACGACGAGGGCCGCTTCGTCTTGTCGTCGCTGAAGCCGCAGGCGTCGTCGGTCGACGTGCGCAAGAAGGGCTACCGCACGCTGACCCTCGGCGGGCTCGACGGCCTCGCCTCGCGCTCTGACCCGCTGCGGGTCGAATTGCAGAAGGGCGAGGGCGGCGCCGACGTCGTCGGCATCGGCGTCCTCGTCGAAGGCGTCGAAGGCGGCCTCAAGCTCATCGGCATCGACGACGGGCCCGCCAAAGCAGCCGGCCTCGCAGCCGAAGACGTCATCGTCGCCGTCGACGGCGAAAAACTCGGCGACCGCAGAGACGCCAACATGGCCCGCGTGCGTGGCTCGCCGGACACCAGCGTGCGCCTCACCGTGCGCCGCGGCGCCAAGACCTTCGACGTCGACGTCACGCGGGCGCGCATCGCGGTGCCGCCTGGCATGCGCCACCCCTGAGTGACGCCAATCTGACAGCTGTCAGGCGATTGCGCACCGACGGACATGAGCTGAAGTCATGCTGTCAGACGGCGTCGGCGCGCAGCGACAGAAGGGCGCAGGTGGCCTCGAGGATCGACAGCGCCGCGTCGTCGAAGCGGCCGACGCGCCGCACCAGCACCGCCAGCGCCTTGGTCTGTCCACGCTCAAAGATGGGGGCGACGACGACGCTCCACCGGTCGTCGACGTTGACGCGCACGGTGGTGGCCAGCGAGAGCTGTCCCGGCAGCGCGCGCTCAACGGCCGGCAGCGTTCCTGACAAGAGCTGGGCTTCAAAGGCGGTGGCGGCCTCGAAGACGGGCTGGTTGTCTTTGACCCTGATGACGAGGCGGTGGTCGGCCTTGAGCACCTCGGCGACCAGCGAGACGGCGTCGAGGCGCAGGGTCTCGGGGTTGCCGGTGCGGCCGGCGAACAGCGGGGCGAGGCGCGCCAGCACCTGCAGGCGCTCGTGGGCGTTCGGGGCGTCTTTCTCACCCAGCGCCTGTGGCTGCATCTGCCGCTGCGGCGGGTGCGAGACCTCGACGTCGCCAAAGGCGCCGCGCAGGGGCGAGGCCATGGCGCGACCGGGCTGCGCGGGGATCTGCGCCACCGCCGAAGACGGACCCTCGACGCGCAACACCGTGTCGCCGATCTCGATGCGGTCGCCAGGAAAGAGCTGGCGCGAGCGCACGTCGACGCCGTTGACGTGGATGCCGTTTCTCGACCCCAGGTCTTCGACCTCGAGGTAGTCGCCGCTGCGCCGAATCATGGCGTGCCGCCGCGAGACGCGGGCGTCGTCGAGGGCGAAGCCGTCGCCGGGGATTCTGCCGAGCAGAAATTCACCCTCGGGCAGCTCGATGCGCATGCCCTGTTGGCGTCCATCTTCGACGAGCAGCACCGGCTGCTGCGGCTGCAGGTGGCGCAAGCGCGGCAAGAGCGTGGCGCCGGCCTGCAAGAGCTCGGCGTACGACGTGAA
Organism: Deltaproteobacteria bacterium; assembly: GCA_031384945.1. Classification (GTDB taxonomy): domain Bacteria; phylum Myxococcota; class UBA727; order UBA727; family VGSZ01; genus VGSZ01. Next base: position 5,306 of record JANNAY010001457.1, on the reverse strand, counting down.
GCGCCGGTCGACGTCTTTGGCGATCATGCGGGCGAGAAAGCCCTCGAGCTCGGGCGGGGCCCGCGGCGCCTGCGCCTTCAACGACGGAAACGGCTCGTGCAGGTGGCACGCGAGCAGCGCGTCGGCCGAGGCGGTGCCGTAGGGCGGGCGCCCGACGAGCAGCTCGAAGAGCGTGCAGCCCAGCGCGTAGATGTCGGCGCGGTGGTCGGGGCCGATGCCGCGGCCGCTTCTGTCGACGACGGCGCCGCTGACGATCTCGAGGGCGACGTAGACGGGGTGTCCGGCGATGGATCGCCCCTGCGCCGTCTGCGTCGGCGTCGACAGTCCAAACGCGGTGACTTTGACTTCACCCTTCACGCGAATCAGGTGCCGCGGACGCACGTCGCCGTGCAGCACCCCGCGCTTCATGGCGGCGTCGAGCCCGCTGGCGGCGTCGAGGATCACCCGCAGCGCCGCCTGCGGCACCAGGGTCTTCTCGCGCTTGAGCACGGCCTCGAGGTCTTCGCCGTCGACCCAGTCGAGGACGATGTAGGGCGTTGGTCCATCGCGCCCCGTGCGCAGCACCGGCACGACGTGGGGCGAGGCGACGCCGACGAGGGCGCCGCCAAAGGCCAAAAAGCGATCGACGCTCTTGGGGTCTTCGTCGTAGGGCGGCTTCATCAGCTTGACGACGACGGTCTTGCCCAACGACAGGTCGACGGCGCGGTACATGCGCGAGCCCTGCGCGGTGAGCCGGGCCTCGATGCGACAGGTGCCGATCGTCTTGGGGTCGGGCATGCCGACGCCAGACAACGTGACCGGGTTCTCGAAGTCGTTCATGCGCGCGTCACGCTAGCACTGGTGACCTCGCCGGCCAGAATCAGGGCGCCAGAATCAGGGCGCGAGCACGGCGGCGAACGCGGCGTTGACGGCGTCGACGTCGGCGTCGCTGACGGCGAGTTCGACGCGGGCGCTGCCGTCGTCGCAGGCGGCGCCGTCGACGATGACGCGGGCGCCGGCGAGGGCGATGCCGTGGTCGCCGAGGGCGTAGGCGAGGATGGCTTTGAGCACGTCGTCGTCGCCTGCGCCGAAGAGCCAGGCGTCCCACGGGTTTGCGCAGGCGGGCGCAAGCAGCACCGTCGTCGTCGCCTCGCAGCGGGCGGCCTGCGACGAGCCATACGGGTCGGAGCAGACGTTCTCGAGCGCGCACGACGCAGTGAAGGCTTCGCTGTCGACGGCGACCGCTTCGCTGACGCCACACTGCTTGCAGGCGACGACGGCTTCGATGCTGGTGCCGTCGTCGGCGGTGACGTGCAGGGGCGCGCCGGCGCTGTCGTTGAGGGTCTCTCTGACGAGGTCGAAGCAGGTCTCGCCGCCGGGCGCGTCGCAGGCGGTGTAGACGGCGGTGTCGTCGACGGCGTCGTAGCAGACGGCGCAGACGTCGCCGTTGTCTTGGACTTCGTCGACGCAGTAGGGCGGCGGCACGGTGCCGTTGGCGGTGCAGTCTCGGTAGACCTCGACCTGCGTCGCGCGGTCGACGCAGACGACGCAGCTGGCGGCGACGAAGTCGGCGTCGTTTGAGCCTTCTTCGACGGCGCACGAGAGGCTCGGCGTCGACAGGCACAGCGTCTCTTGCTGCAAGGTGGCGCCGTCGACGCCCTCTGTGGTGAACGGACAGGTGCGGCACACCTCGTTGTCGGCGTTCTGCGACATCGTGCAGGCGGGTGGCGCCGCGCAGCCCGGCGGCGCGGGTTCGGCTTCGCCGCCGTCTGAGCCGCCGCCGCCGCCCGTGTCGGCGACGACGCAGCCGCCGTCGAAGCAGACCTGGCCAGCGCCGCAGTCGCTGTCGACGCGGCAGGCAGAGTTGCCGACGTCGCACTCGTTTCTGACGCAGTCGATGGACACGACGCTGTCGAAAGAGTCGAGGCAGATGATGCAGGTCTGCTCGACAAAGGCGAGCTGCTCGCAGCGGGCGGGTTCGACGGCGACGTCGTCGCAGCTGCGTGCGGCCGGCGTGCCGTTCTCGTCGACGCAGATGGTGCAGGCGATGCCCTCGGCCGAGACGGTCTCTTCGCAGACAAGCACCGGCGGCGGGGCGTCGGCGTCGGTGCGCGTGCAGGCGTGCGACAGCAGGTGGCCAGCGTCGTCGAGGCAGTCGACGCAGCTGCCGACGTCGTTGCCGTAGACGCGGCAGACGGCGGGGTCGATGTCGACGGCTTCGCAGATGCGGCTGACGACTTCGCCGCCGGCGGAGCAGACGGTGCAGCTTCTGCCCGTCTCACTGTCGTCGCCGGCGACGCAGGCGTCGGAGCGCGGGGCGCACGTCGTCGAGACCGTGTTGCCGTCTTTGTCGAAGCAGGCGGAGCAGGTCTGCGTGGCGTCGGCGCCGTCGAAGTCTTCGCAGAAGGCGGCGTCGCGGTCGGCTTGTCCGGCGAAGCAGTCGTCGTAGAGGATGACGCCGCCGTCGGTGACGCACAGCTGGCAGGCGTCGCCGCTGTTGTTCTCGCGCGTCTCGCAGGGGGCGCTGTCGGCGAGGCCGCAGATGTCGAGCGCGGCGGCGCTGTCGCTGTCGAAGTCGCAGGCGGCGCAGACGGTGTCGCCGTCGTCGGCGGAGACGTCGACGCGGATGGCGTCGACCGCGCAGCCGGGGGTGGCGGTGGCCGCCGCGGCGAAGTCTTCGCCGGGCTCGTTGTTGCCCTTGTTGCCGCCCTCGCCCGCATCGACGCAGGTGTCGTCGAAGAAGCAGCAGCCGCTGAGCCCGCTCAGGCTGAGCGCGACGACCATGGAGAGCAGTGAAGAACGCACGCTCTGGACTTAGCAGCCCATGTGCCACCCGTCGAAGCCGTCGCCGTCGTCTGCGCGGGCGCTGCAACGCCGCGGACGTCTGACCGCCCCGCGACTCTCCGCCAGCGCTGCGGCGTCGAGATCGCACGGGCAGGCCGCACCCGCGGTCCCCGGCCATCGGGCGAATGTCGGATGGGGTTTGCCCACACCGGCGTTGCAGGTGGGAGGTCGTCGGGTACGGTCCCACCTGTCGCGGTCCGTGATCGCGATCAACTCCAGAGGACAGAATGAACCTCCGCGCCGTCTTGTTTGCCTCCGCCGCCCTCTCCGCCGGTCACGCCTACGCGCAAGACGCGTGCGTTGCCACCGACCCGAGCACCTGCACCGACGCCAACACGGTCGAGTTCTGCAACGCCGAGCTCGTCACCGAGACCTTCGACTGCAGCACGGCCGGCGCCAGCTGCGGCGACATCGGCTGCAGCGGCCCCAGCGCCGAGTGCACCGACGGCGTGCTCTTCAGCGATTGCGTCGCCCCCGTCGGCGGCCGCTGCATCGGCCTCGGCCCTCAGGTCAACACCGACACCACCGACGACGCCGCCGCCTTTGCCCTCAGCTGCGAAGGCGACGCCACCTGCGTCACCGGCCCCAACGCCGCCGGCGACGACGTCGCTGACGCCTGCGTCGCCCACCTCGGCGCCGCCTGCAGCGTCGACTCTGAAGCCGAGTGCGCCGGTCAGGTACTCGTCTTCTGCCGCCGCTTCATCGAGAACGAAGGCGACACCGAAGCCAGCATCGCGCAAGACTCCAACATCGGCCTCGACTGCGGCGCCCTCGGCGGCACCTGCAACTCGAACTTCACGTTTGACGACGGCACCACCGGCCCCAACTGCGAATTCCCCGACGTCGCTGAAGGCGAAGGCGAAGAAGGCGAAGGCGAAGACGACGACGGCGGCAACGGCGGCAACGGCCGCGACGACGAGCCCGAAGCCGCGCCCAAGGCCGGCTGCTTCAACGCCTACGGCACGATCCCGGCCCTCGCGCCCCTCGCGCTCGTGCTCGTGGCCCTGCGCCGCCGCCGCCGCGCTTGAACCTTCGCTGATGCGATGACAGAGAGCGGGAGCTTCGGCTCCCGCTCTTTTTTTTCCCGCCGTCGTTCCGGAGTCCCCGTGCTCACCACCGTCGTCGTCCTCGCCGCGTTGTTGGCCGCCCAGGGCGAAGGCGAAGGAGAAGGCGAAGGAGAAGGCGAGGTCGTCCTCGAAGGCTGCGCCGTCGACTGCAGCGACGGCTGCGTCCCCGCCTGCAACGGCAACGGCGTCGACTTCTTCGACGGCGTCGCCTGCGCCAACGTCGTCTGCGAAGACGGCAGCGTCTGCGGCGCAGTCAGCGCCGAATTCGGCGACGACTGCCTGCTGCCCGCTGGCGCCGCCTGCGACCCCGGCTACGCCGATGGCGTCTCGCGCTGCGCCTCGCACGCCTGCGTCGACGGCGTCTGCGGCACGGGCGTGAACCAGCCCGAGGCGCCGCAAGATCCCACCGACGGCACCGCCATCGACACCGCGACGACGACGACGGCCGGTTGTTTCGGCTGCCCGTCGACCTCGCTGGTGGTGCCGTTTTTCGGCGCTCTGCTGCTGCGCCGCCGTCGACGTCGCTGAAGCACCAACGATTGGATCGGGCGGGCGTGGGCTTGTAGGTTCCACCGATGCGGATCGATTGCGACCAGTGCCACGCCGTCTTCACCATTGATGACGCGCTGATCTCAGAGCGGGGCGTGCGCGCCCAGTGCCCCAAGTGCGGCACCCAAAAAGTCGTCAAGAAGGCGCCCGAGCCGTCGTCGTCGGCGGCGGCGACAGCGCCCGCGCCGTTTGCGCCGCCGGCCGCGAATCCCTTTGGTGCTCCGCCCGCTGGCAATCCCTTCGCCGCCGCTGGCGCCGCCGCCAATCCCTTCGCCGGACTCAGCGCCCCGTCGCCGCCGACCCCCGCTGCCAATCCCTTCGGTGCTCCTGCTGGTGGCGCGAATCCCTTCGGTGCCCCGTCGGCAGCCGCTGCGAATCCCTTTGGCGCGCCCCCCGCTGCGGCGAATCCCTTTGGCGCGCCGCCCGCTGCTGCGAATCCCTTCGGTGCCCCGCCCGCTGCTGCGAATCCCTTCGGTGCGCCCCCCGCCGCTGCGAATCCCTTCGGTGCGCCCCCCGCCGCCGCGAATCCCTTCGGCGCTCCGCCGGCCGCTGCGGCCAATCCTTTCGCCCCCTCGGCCGGTGGCGGCGGTGGAAATCCCTTCGGCGCCCCATCCGGAGGCGGTGGCAACCCCTTCGACGCCGCCCCCGCCCCGTCGGCGAGTCCGTTCGGCGCCGCCGCGCCCCCATCGGCAAATCCCTTCGGCGCGCCCGCTCCCTCCGCAAACCCGTTCGGCGGCGGCGGCGGCATGGGCGGCGGCGCTCCGGCCAACGATCCCTTTGGCCGTCCCGCAGGCGGCGCGCCCCCCGCCAACGATCCGTTCGCGCGCGCCGGCAGTGGCGGCGCGCCCCCCGCCAACGATCCCTTTG
>JANNAY010001399.1:0-8105 GCA_031384945.1 Deltaproteobacteria bacterium | reverse complement strand
TGGCGCCAGCTCGACGCCATCCCCGATGGACAGACGGGCGAAGCAGACCAGCTCTTCGACCTTCATCGTCACGCGACGTGCCCCGCTGAGAACCCGACGGAGCGCGCCCTGGTCTTCCGCCTGACCACGGCTGGCGAGCAGGTCAGCGGCCATGATGATGTTGAAGACCGGCCCCCGAAGATCGTGCGCGAGTGATCCAGCGATCAGGTCGCGTGCGCGTTCGGCGCGTTCGAGCGCGCGCGCGACGCGTCGTTCTTCGCTGACGTCTTCGATGACGCCGACGACGCCGACGACGCCGCCGACCTCGGTGCCGCTGGCCGAGATGACGAGCTGGCGCTCGGGGACTGTCGCCGTGCGCACCTCGCGCCGCCAGACGCCGCTGGGGTTCACGACGACGCCAGCGACGCCGTCAGCGACGCCCTCGCGGTCGTCGACGTGCAGCTGGTCGAGCACCGTGGTGAGCGCAACGGCACTGGTCGCGTCGAGACCGAGCAGCGCCCGACCACGCGGGTCCGCGCGAAACGCTTCGCCCTCGACAGAGAATGTTCCCAACAGACGATTCTCGATCGCCAAGCGCCATTGCGCAGCGAGCGTAGCTACGTCGGTTGCAGCGGCCATCACCCGACGGCTGTAGCAAAGCAACAGCTGCAACGAAGCCACCTTGATGATGTTGTCTCCGACGACAGAGGCGCGTGGCCGCTGACGATCGGCGGTCTCTGCGAGGTCAACACACGTGCACGGCGCACGCACAATGCGTGCTGAGAAACAGCAGTACAGAACGGTCGGGCGGCCAGATCTGTGGTTTGAGTGTGCTGCACACCTGATCGACGATCGGGCAGTTGTCATTCAACAGGCGGTGATCGTGCGGCAATCGTCCCGAATCCTCGTCGTCGACGACAACCTCGCCGCTCAGTACCTCATCGGTCGCATGCTGCGCGAAGAAGGCCACGTCGTCACCAGCGCGACCAGCGGTTCGGCGGCGCTCGCCGCGGTCGCGCTTGAGGCGCCTGACCTGATCCTCCTCGACGTCAAGCTGCCCGACATCCTTGGCTACGACGTGACCCGGCGCTTGAAGACCAATCCGGCCACAGCCCACATCCCGATCGTCCAAACCTCAGCGTCGTTTGTGTCGCCCGACGACCGGGCCGCCGGGCTCAACGGTGGCGCCGACGCCTACCTCGTCGCGCCCGTCGCCCGCGTCGAGCTCACGGCCGTCGTGAAGCGCGTGCTGGCGAGCGCGCGCGAGCGAGAAGAAGCGGCCAAGGCGCGGTTCGCCGCCGAAGCCGTCGACGAATCGAAGAGCATCGATGATGAGGCCCGGCGCATTCGACAGGCGCTCGAAGAGCGCGTCGAGCGCGATCAGCGCATGTTCAGCATGGTGAGCCATGACCTGCGCGACCCTCTGCAGGCGATGCGCTACGCGCTGGCGACCCTCGAAGAAGACGACCTGCCGCAGCGGTCGCGGGCGGTGCTGGGCGTTCTTTCGCGGGCGGCAGCGCGAACGTCCCGCCTCGTCGAAGACCTGCTCGACTTCACACGCATTCGCTCAAACGGCATCAGCCTCGAGAAGCAAGTCGTCGACCTCGCCGAGATGGCGCGCCGCCTCGTCGCGGACTATGCATTTCTGCATCCGCAAAGACGCTTCGTGGTCGATGCGCCTCAGCACGCATACGGCGAATGCGATCCGTTCCGGTTGGCGCAGGTGTTTCAGAATCTGTTGGGCAACGCCGTTCAGCACGGCGTCGTCGAAGAACCCATCCGCGTCGCTGTGCAGGTAGACGGCGCCGACGCGCTCGTTCATGTCGAGAACGGCGGCGACGCGATTTCCATCGATGTGCAGCGCGTCATCTTTGAACCATTTCAGCGTGGTCCGCACGCAGCGGCCGAAAGGCTGAGCCTCGGCTTGGGTCTGTTCATCGTTCGCGAGATCGCTCGCGCTCATGGTGGCGACGTGAGTGTGACCTCGATTCCTGGGGCGACAGCCTTCACTGTTCGTGTGCCGCGGCTCTGTTTGAGCGGCGTGGTCGACAAGAGCGCTGCGCGACGCGTCGAACCGGACGAGAGCCCCACAGCGCGGCCTCGTGGACCTGTTGTCTGGCTCGTTGACGATGAGCCAGATGTCCTCACGCTGGTGCAGCTGGTGCTCGAAGGACGTGGCTGTGAGGTGCGAACCTTCGACAGCGGCGAAGCTTGCATCGAGAGCCTCGCGCGCGGAGAACGGCCCGACTCGCTGGTCCTCGACGTGCACCTGCCAGGCAAGAGCGGCCTCGAGGTCTTGGAGTGGATGCGCCGCGAGCTCGACAGCGCGCCCAGGGTGGTGTTGTTCTCTGCGGGCGCGAGGCCCGCCGTCGACGTTCCCTTTTTGCGAAAAGACTGCTCGGTCGCTGAGCTGGTATCGACCGTGCTGAACTAGTCGCGATCAAACGCGAGCAGCAGCGCGAGCAGAGCGTCAACGTCGACGGGCTTGACCAGATGAAGCTCAAAGCCCGCGGCAAAGGCACGTGCCTTGTCGGCGTTTTGGCCGTAGCCCGTCACAGCGATGAGGCGGACGGAGGGCATGCTGCTGCGGAGGAGTCGCGCCAACTCGTAGCCGTCCATCATGGGCAGCCCGATGTCGAGGAGGGCGACGTCGGGTCGGTGCTGCCGCGCGATCTCGAGGGCCCGCGGCCCGTCGTGGGCCACGGCGACGCGGTGTCCTTGGCGGCTGAGTGCTGCAGCGAGCAACGCAGCGGCGTCTTCGTTGTCATCGACGACCAATACTCGAAGAGGCGCGAAGGCCACGGCACGCTGGGCGGCCGCAGCGGGCGTCGGCAACAACGTCTTTGATCGGGGCAGAGCGATCGTGAAGCAGCTGCCTTGTCCGCGGCCGGCGCTCGTCGCTGAGACGGTCCCGCCGTGCAACTCGATGAGACGCTTGACGATGGTGAGACCGATGCCGAGGCCACCGCGCGCGTTGTCGAGTGTGCGGGTGCCTTGCACGAAGGGATCGAAGAGCGAGCCCATGAGCTCGGGGTCGATGCCTGCGCCCGTGTCTTTGACGTCGACCACGATGGCTTCGCCGATGGCGCGGGCGCTGACGTCGACGCTGCCGCCTTCGGGCGTGTACTTTGAAGCATTCACCAGCAGGTTCTGAAAGACCTGCACCAGCCGGTGACGGTCAGCAGTGATGAACAGCTGACCGATGACGATGTTGACGCTCAGTCGTTGCCGTCGCTGATCGAGCAGCGGTCTTGCCATCTCGATCGCTTCGGCGACGATCGCCGCGATGTCTTCGCGCGCTGTCTGCCGCAGGTCGAGCTGACCCCGCGTGATGCGCGCGACGTCGAGCAGATCGTCGACGAGGCGCACGAGGTGCTGGGTCTGCCGATCGAGAATCTCCCACTCAAGCTCGCTGCCGGTGACGCCGCGTTGCTTCATCAGGTGCAAGGCCGTGACGATGGGCGCCAGTGGGTTGCGCAGTTCGTGACCGAGCAGCGCGAGAAACTCATCTTTGCGACGATCGGCCTCGACGGCTGCCTGCTCTGCGCGCTCGGCGCGCGACCGAGCGTCGCGCTCGCGCTCAAAGAGGGCCGCGCGCGCAAGAGCTTGCGAGCATTGCTGTCCGACCGCGTCGAAGAAGGCTTCGTCGGCGGAGTCGAAGCTGCGCTCAGCGACGAACGAGACGATGAACGCGCCGAAGACGGTCTCACCGAGAACGAGGGGAATCGCCGCCCAGGCCTTGAACGCACTGCCGGCGCCATCGCCGGTGGCTGGGTAGTCCCGCAGGCGGGCGCGTCCATTCTCGAGAAACACCGGCTTCTTGCCTGCGATGGCGTCGTTGACGGGGATGTGGGCGCCGCGCGGAATGATCTTGAACGCCGCCAACAAAGACGGGGCGACGTCGCCAGCGGCGGCAATCTCGAGCCACATGCCATCAGCCGAGGCGAACCAGACGAACGCGGTGCCGGCGCCGAGCCCATCGCCGGCACAGGCGACGATGGCGCTGGCGATGTCGAAGCGGGTGACTGCCTGGCTGAGCAAGTTCGAGAGCAGATGCATGCGCAGGGCGCGCGCCGCGGCGCGTTCTGCGGCCTGGCGCGCTTCGCGTTCCGCCTCGATGACGTGAACGTTCTCGATGGCGAGCGATGCCCGGTCGGCGAGCTCGAGCAGCATCCGCTCGTCGTCCGTGCTGATGTCGCCGCCAAAGCGCACGACGCTGACGGCGCCCAGGGGACGGCCGCCGATCAGAACTGGCACCATCAAAAAGCTGGATGGCTCCAACGTCTGCAGCCTCGTGGCCTCGGTCGACGTTGGCTGAAGTGAGAAAGCCCGCAGGTCTGCGGGCGCCACGCGCAGCGGGCCAGGCGCGCGAAGCATCTGCGCCGTCAGCGAGCCGGCCACGGGCATGTCGTCGCGCACCGAAGCAGCGAGCAGCGCTGCGGTGTCTGCGTTCTTGTGGTGCACGGCCATCAGCGCGATGCGCGTGCCGTCGTCGGTCAGCGAGGACGCGATGGCCCCGCCGTCGAGCGTGTCAGCAGCAGTGGCCGCCAGCACCTGCAGCACGGCGCGCGTGTCGCGTCGGGCCAGCGCGAACCTGTTCGAGGCGGCAGCGAGCACAGATGCTGACTTGCGGCTGGCTTCTGCCCTGGTGATGGCGTCGAGGCGCGCGATCGCCATCGCCGCGCGTTCTGCGAGGTCTTCGACGAGCGCGAGGTCGGCGGCGCTGAACGCGTCGACCGTCCGATCGCGCGTCATCGAGACGATGCCGATCTGCCGCCCGCCGTGCTGCAGCGGCACCGCGATGATCGAGTGAACGATGACGGACCCGAGCCCGTGGCAATGTGCCGGGTCAGTGAGCAAGGGGCCGTGCGCGAGGGGGTCGACCTTCTCGATCAGCATCGAGCGGCCCGTCTGCAGCACTTCGCCGGTCAGCCCGTCGCTCTGGTCGAGCGGGCGATCGAGAACCCCCCGGTGATGCGCGAGCGTGGCGGGATCGGTGTGGTGCGCGGCGACGATACGCAACGCGGTCCCGGGCATGTCACGCACGCGCACGACGCAGCAGTCGCCGATGCCGTCGGCGAGCATGACGACGACTTCGCGCATCAAAGCGTCGCCATCGGCGGCGTCTGCGAACGCGCGCGACGCACGGGACAGCAGCTTCAGCCTCTGCTCCGCGAGCTTCGCCTGCGTGACGCTGCTGCCGATGACGTGGAGGCGGCCGTCGATCAACGTGATGTGGTTCTGAAACCATTCGCCAAACGGCACGTCGTGATGCTGAAAACTCTCGGCCTTGCCTGAGGCGCTGACGCGGTCGAACGCATCGTGAAACACGTTGCCGACAGCAGACGGAAAGAGCTGCCAGATGTTCGATCCGATGAGCGCAGCGCGAGCGGCACCGAACAGACGCTCTGTCGTCGCATTGACGTAGACGATGGTGCCGTCGCGCTCGTAGACAGCGACACTTCCTTCGAAGAGTTCAAGAAGGGCGAACGGACTCCAGCTCGTTGCGCTGCTCACGTGCTCGGCGCTAGCGCACCACGTCGACCTGCAACACTGGGTTCGGCATCGGCGGCGTCCGATTGGTCATTGACTCTGTTGAGGCGCGCGGTTTGGACCAGCGATTGATCAGTCCGCTGTCGGCGCTTCAGCCCTGCGGCCAGCGCCAGTCGCGGATCTCTGCGGGGTCGTCGAAGTGCTCGAGGATGTATGCGCGGTGTTGCGTGAGCAGGCGTTCACACTCCTCGGTGAGCGCGGCGGCGTTGGCCGGTCGTCGACGAGAGCGGCGCAGCGCGTCGATCACGATGTGAAAGCGACTCGTCTCGTTGAGCACGACCATGTCGAACGGCGTCGTCGTCGTGCCCTCTTCTTTGTAGCCGCGCACGTGAAAACGCCCGACGTTCGGTCGCCCGTGCAGCAGCTGGTGCACTGCTCCTGGATAGCCATGAAAAGAGAAGACGACGTCGACGTCGTCGGTGAAGAGTTCGGCGAAGTCTTCGGCCGACATGCCGTGCGGGTGCTCGCGTGGCGTGTAGAGCGTCATCAGGTCGACGACGTTGACGACGCGGATGACGAGGCCCGTGTTGCGCGCGCGCAACCAGGCCACAGCTGCCAAGGTCTCCAACGTCGGCACGTCGCCGGCGCAGGCGAACACGATGTCGGGTTCGACGTCGCCGCCTTCGGTGCCGGCCCAGTGCCAGACCGACGCGCCCTTGGCGCAGTGGATGCGGGCGGCGTCGAGGTTGAGCCACTGCAGCTGCGGCTGCTTGTCGATGATGATCACATTGATGAGGTCGGTGCTCGCGAAGCAGTGCTCGGCCACCGACAGCAAGCAGTTCGCGTCGGGCGGCAGGTACACGCGCGCCACCGTGCCCTTCTTCGTCACCACCGTGTCCATGAAGCCGGGCCCCTGGTGGCTGAAGCCGTTGTGGTCGTTTCGCCAACAGGTCGACGTCAACAAGATGTTCAACGACGGCACAGACTTTCGCCACAGCAGGGCGCCGCTCATGTCGAGCCACTTCGCGTGCTGCGTCGTCATCGAGGCGACGATCAGGGCGAACGCCTCGTAGGTGGCGAACAGTCCGTGACGGCCTGTCAGCACGTAGCCCTCGAGCCAACCCACGCAGCAGTGTTCGCTCAGCACCTCCATCACGCGGCCGGCGGCGGTGACGTGGTCGTCGCTGGCGACGTCGGCGTTCTGCTGCAGACAACGATCGTCGACGTCGAAGACGGCGCCGAGCCGGTTTGAGTTGGTCTCGTCCGGGCAGAAGAGGCGAAACGTCGTCGCGTTGTCGCGCGTGAGCTCGCGAAGCATCTCACCCAACGCGCGCGTCGACTCGTGCACAGTGACCCCCGGCGACGGTACGTCGACCGCAAAGGTCTCGAGCGGCCGCAAGGCCAAGCGTGTGAGCGTGCCACCGTTGGCGCAGGGGGCGCTGCCCATCCGCCGCGCGCCTTTCGGCTGTTGCGCGACGATCGTCGCGGCGCGCCCACCGCGCGCGTCGAAGAGCTCTTCGGGACGGTAGCTGCGCAGCCACATCTCAAGCGCCGCCAGTTGCTCGGGCTTTTCGCGCACGGCAGTCAGCGGCACCTGGTGCGAGCGAAAGGTTCCTTCGACGGCGAGCCCGCCCAGTACCTTCGGGCCCGTCCAGCCTTTCGGCGTGCGCAACACCATCACCGGCCAGCGCGGCAGCCCACGCACGTTGTCGTCGCGCGCGGCCCGCTGAATCGCCTGGATGCGATCGACGCAAGTGTCGAGGGTGTGCGCGAGCGCGCGGTGCACGAGCAGCGGGTCGTCGCCTTCGACGAAGAAGACCTCGTAGCCGTGGCCTTCGAGCAGTTGGCGGATGTGTTTGTCATCGGTGCGGCCGAGCACTGTCGGCCCCCCGATCTTGAAGCCGTTGAGGTGCAACACGGGCAGCACCGCGCCGTCTCGCGCGGCGTTCAAGAAGCGGATGCTCTTCCAAGAGCCCTCGAGCGGCGCCGTTTCTGCTTCGCCATCGCCCACGACAGCGACGGCGATGAGGTCGGGGTTGTCGAACACCGCGCCGAACGCGTGAAGCAAAACGTAGCCGAGCTCACCGCCCTCATGGATCGAGCCCGGCGTCGTCGGTCCGACGTGGCTGGGTACGCCGCCCGGCGTCGAGAACTGTCGCGCAAAGGCACGCAAGCCCGCTTCGTCGTCGGTAAACCGCGGATGCACGTCGGCGTAGGTGCCTTCGAGCAGAACGCTGGCGAGCACAGCGGGGCCACCGTGACCAGGACCAGCGAGAAACAGCACGCCAAGGTCGCGCTCGACGATCACGCGGTTCAGATGGGCATACAGCAGGTTCAGACCCGGCGACGTTCCCCAATGGCCCAGCAGCCGGGGCTTGATGTGCGCCGCGCGCAAGGGCTCACGCAGCAGCACGTTGTCGAGCAGATAGATCTGGCAGACCGTCAGATAGTTCGCCGCCCGCCAGCACGCGTCGATGGCCAAGAGCGTGTCGTCGTTGAGCGCAGCGCGCATGTGAGTTCTTTCTCGACGGTCCGCGTCGTTCGTTCAACGGACTCGCTCAGCAGTCGACGTGCCATGTCTACACCGCGTGCTCAGGCGGGACGTCTGCGGCGACGGGCAACGAAGGAGCACG
>JANNAY010001373.1:0-1675 GCA_031384945.1 Deltaproteobacteria bacterium | reverse complement strand
CGAAGGTGCAAAGCAACATCACGACCGACAAGATGAAGACGACGCTGCTGTCACTCTGCCAGCGCGCGTTGCTCGGTTACATCAAGAAGTCGTCCTGAGGGGTTTTCATGCATTTCTCAATCACGAAAGAGCAAGAAGCGCTGTACGAGAGCGCCCGTGAGCTGGGGGCCCGCGAGGTCAAGCCCAGCGTCCTCGAGCGCGACAAGAACGAGCGCTGGGACGACGGCATTTGGAAAAAGATGGCCGCCGCCGGCTTGATCGGCGCCCCCTTCCCCGAAGAATACGGCGGCTCGGGGCTGTCGTGCCTCGAGACCTGCCTCGTGAAAGAGGGCTTCACCTACGGCGCCCACGACGGCGGCGTCGCCCTCGCCTGGGGCGCTTCTTCGATCTTGTGCGGCGTGCCGATTTGGAAGTTGGGCACCGAGGCGCACAAGAAAAAGTACCTGCCGAAGATGTGCAGCGGCGAGTGGATCGGCGCCTTTTGTTTGAGCGAGCCCGGCTCGGGCTCTGATGCAGCGTCGATGAAGACCCGCGCCATCAAAAAGGGTGACCGTTACATCTTGAACGGCACCAAAATGTGGATCACGAATGGCCCGCTGGCCAACCACTTCATCGTCACCGCGGTGACCGAGCCCGAGGCCAAGGCCTTTGGCATCTCGACCTTCATCGTCGACAAGAGCTTTCCCGGGTTCAAGGTCGGGCAGCACATCGAAAAGATGGGCATGAACACATCGATGACGTCAGAGATCATCTTCGAAGACTGCGAAGTGCCCGAAGAGAACCTGCTCGGCGACCTCAACGCCGGCTTCGTCGTCACCGCCAAGCTCATCCTGGGGTGGGAGCGCAGCACGCTCTTGGCCCCGGCGCTCGGTGGACAACGGGCCAACTACGAAGCCGCGGCAAAATACGCCAATGAACGTGTTCAGTTTGGGCGTCCCATTGCCAAGTTCCAGGCCATCCGCCACATGATCGCCGACATGAAGATCCGCTACGAGATCGGCAAGAACCTGATTCACCGCGTGGCCTGGCACCTCGACACCCACGGCGGCGCCGACGACGCGCCGCCGCTGCTCGAGGCGGCGATCGCCAAGGTGCAGGCGTCTGAGGCGTCGCAGAAGACGGCCCGTGACACCATTCAGGTGTTCGGCGGCAACGGCTTCACCAAAGAATATCATGTTGAGCGCAGTCTGCGCGATTCGTTGGTGGGCACCATCGGCGCCGGCACCAGCGAAATTCAGCGCAGCATCATCGCCCGCCACGTCCTCGAGCTGGGGTTCTGACCATGGATTTGTCCATCGACCAAGGCGACCTCGACGCCGCCGCCGCCTTCGACAAATTCTGCCAAGAGCGCATCGCGCCGCGCGCGAAGTCCACCGACGAAGGCAGCAGCATCCCCAGGCAAAGCTGGGCCGACCTGGCCGAGATGGGCTTCTTCAAGATGCACTATCCCGAAGAAGTCGGCGGCATTGAGGTCAGCTGGATCGTGCGCGCCATGGCGCAAGAGTCGCTGGCCAAGGCCTGCGCGGCGACGTTCTTGTCGACGGGGGCCAGCATCGGCCTCTTCGGCGCGCCCATCTTCGTCTACGGCACGAAAGAGCAGAAAGACCGCTATCTCACGCCCATCTTGAACGCCCAGAAGATCGGGTGTTTTGCATTGACCGAGCCCGGCGCCGGC
>JANNAY010001369.1:0-3114 GCA_031384945.1 Deltaproteobacteria bacterium | reverse complement strand
CATCTTGTTGCCCGATGCCGGCGGCGTGATTCCACGGGCCGCGGCCATGCAGTTCGCCGAAGGCTGCCGCGACAACGGACCGGAGCAGACTTGCTACCGCGGTCCTCCCATCATGAACTGAATCCCGTCTTCAAACTCATCACGTCGAGAATCACCATGCAGAAAATCATCCTGATCGCCATCGCCCTCAGCACCGCCGCCGCTTGCCAGACCGCCGATGGGCGCAAGAGCCACGCAACCGCGCGGGCCGCCGAAGTGCACAGCAAAGGCACCGTCACAAAGGCGCCGCTGCCGCTGACGCTCTACTTCGAGACCGACGCGGTCACGCTCGACGAGCCCTCGATGAACGCGCTCAACGAGTGGGGCGAGTTCTTGCGCACGCACCCGAAGGCGCGCCTGACCATCGCCGGACACGCTGATGAGCGCGGCACCACCGAGTACAACATCGGACTCGGCGAGACGCGCGCGTACACCGCGAAGAAGTACCTCGTCACGCTCGGCGCGCGAGAGGCGCAGATCGACGTGAAGACCTTCGGCGAAGAGCGCCCCGCCGTCGCCGGCTTCGGCGAAGACGCCTGGCAGAAGAACCGCCGCGACGAGCTCGCCATCTCGTTCAACTGATCAACCGCGTGTGATCAGGACTTGCGGGACTGCGCCCACTGCCACGCAGGGGCGCGTCCTTTGTTGGGCCGCTGCACCTCGAGAAACGCGAGGCCGCGATCACGGCAGGCAAAGACGGCGCCGCGGTCTTTGCTGACGTCGACGAGGGTGCCAGCGACGACGCCGCTCGTGTCGACGTCGGTGAGCTGCGCGCCGAACAGCTTCAGCTGCTCGCCGCCGTGCTCGATCGAAGCGCCCGGCCACGGCTGCATCGCCCGCACGTGGTTGAAGACGACGCGGGCGTCGTTGTCGAAGTCGACTTTGGCTTCTTCTTTCTTGAGCATCTCGGCGTAGGTCAGCCCTGCCTCGCCTTGCGGCACGCGCGCGAGGGTGCCCGCGACGAGCGCGTCGATGTGCTCGACCAGCATGCGGCCGCCCAGCTCGGCGACCTTTTTGGTCAGCGTGACGCCATCATCGTCGTCGTCGATGGCGACGACGCCGCGGGCGTAGACGTCGCCGGCGTCGAGGGCGGGCACCATGTGCATCAAGCAAACACCGGTCTCGCGGTCACCGGCCTCGATGCAGCGGTGGATGGGCGCAGCGCCGCGCCAACGCGGCAACAGCGATGCGTGAACGTTGACGAACTCGCGCGGCGGCAGGTCGAGCACGCGCTTCGGAACGATGCGGCCGTAGGCGGCGACGACGGCGAGGTCGACGGCTCTTTCTTTGAAGGCGGCGAAGAAGTCTTCGCCCGACGGCGTGTCTTTCTTCAACGTCTCGGGCTGCAGCACCGTGAGGTTGTGCTCGAACGCCAGCCTCTTCACAGGCGTGGGCTCGAGCTTCTGTCCGCGTCCTGAGGGGCGGTCGGGCTGGCAGACGACGACGTCGACGGTGTGCTTCGTCGTCAGCAGCGCCTGCAAGCAGGTGGCAGCGAGCTCGGGCGTTCCAAAAAAAGCGAGGCGGGCCATGACCCGCCTCGTAGCAAGCAGCGTCGACGTCGTCGTCTACTTCTGCGCGTTCGCCGCTGGCTTGGTCTTTTGCAGCGCCAAACGCTGATCGATGTCGCGCAGCAGACCGTCGGCGCGCGCGTCACCCGCCGACTTCGCCTGCGCCGCCTGATCGCGCGCAGCGTCGAGCTCGCCGCTCTGCAGCAGCGCGAGGGCGAGGCCAAAGCGGGCGCCGGCGAACTGGCTGTCGATGGCGAGGGCGTGCTCAAAGGCGTCGCGCGCGGCGGCGTGGTTCTGCAGCGTGCCCTCGGCGCGGCCGAGCTGCGTCCAGGTGAAGGCGTTCTGGTTGTCGAGGCCGGCGGCGCGCGAGAGGTGCTCGCGCGCGAGCAAGAGCGTCTGGCGCGAGCGCGTCGGGTCGATCTTCTTTTGATCGTCAGACAGGCGGAACTCGCCGTGGCCCAGCGCGAGGTAGGCGCGCGCGCTCTTGGGGTCGCGCAACACAGCTTTGTTGTACGAGATGAGCGACTTCGTCAGGTCTTTGCTGATGCCGCTCACCGGCGGAAACGCGGGGTCGTAGGCCTTGCCCTCATCGATGAGCTGGGCGACGGCGACGTTGTCGGCGCTGGCGCCTTCGGTGCGCTGCGAGAGGTGGTTGGTCATCTTTGTCACCAGGCGCGCGCCGATCTCGTCGTACTGCTGAAACGCCGCCGCGATCGGACCGAACACGCTCTCGCTGACCAGCAGCGTGCGGGTCTCGACCTCGAGCACGCGGGCGTTGACCTTGATCTGTCCGCTCTTGTCGTCGCCGACGAGCTGCACCGAGCCGATGACGATGTAGCGCGCGTCGACCATCTGACCGATCGCCAGCGCCGAGTCTTCTTCGAAGAGCCCGGTCTGGTTGCGCGCCAGCGCGTTGATGGCTTTGTCGAGCTGGCTCTCTTCGACGACCTTGAGCGCCTTGTCGTTGACGATCTTGTTGATGATCGTGTCGGACGCGCCCTCGCCGTAGTGGGTGAGCGCTTCTTCTTTGTTGAGCACCTTGAAGGGCAGCACGGCGACGACGGGGGCGCGGTTCTTGTCTTTGGCAGGCGGCGCGGCGTGCGCCGGCCAGCTCGACAACGGCAGCGCCACGACGGCGGCGACAGCGGCGGCGACGAGAGCAGTGGCGATGCGGCTGATCATGAACGACCTCTCAAAGGACCTTGAACGTACCGTGACAACGTAGCCCTGCCACCCGTTTCAACGGCTGTGACCGGGGTCGTGCCGTGACGGACCGCGGCAGCTCTGGCATTCTGACGTCGTGCCGCGCTTCTTCGTCCCTCTCTGCTTGCTCTTGACGACGTCCGTTGTGGGTTGCCTTGCCGGCTGCCCGGGCCGCGTCGCCTCCATCGGCTGCGCCGTCGACGCCGACTGCGCCACGGGTGTGTGTGATCAGGGCACATGTCAGACCGTCGGCGGCGACGGCGAAGGCGAGGGAGGCGAAGGCGAAGGCGAAGGCGAGGGCGAGGGCGAGGGTGAGGGCGAAGACGTCGGTGAAGGCGAAGGCGAGGGCGAGGCAGTCTGCGGC
>JANNAY010001344.1:0-2644 GCA_031384945.1 Deltaproteobacteria bacterium | reverse complement strand
TTCTGCACGATGGCCGAGAGCGTGACCTCGTCCTTCTCGCGAAAGAAGCGCGGCGCAGCCAGGCGCACCAAGAGCTTCTTCGTCGTCACCATCGACGCATCGCCGCGACCGGCGCGCGCGGTGGCGTCCATGCCGACGGCCTTCACCTTCCACGTCGTGGTGTTGTCGGGGAACTTGAACTTCATCTTGGCGTTGCCGTTTTGGTCGGTGACGACGGCGCCGTTCCAGTAGGCGGTGTCGGCGAAGTTGCTTCTGACGACGATGTTGGGTCCGCCGCCGCCGCCGCCGGCGCTGGCTTGGTCTTCGCTTTCGTCGTCTTTGTCGTTGGCGCCCTCACGTCGCGCCCTGCCCATCAGCGCCGAGGACTTCGCTGGCGCCTCCGCCGAAGGCGCCGCATCCGCCGCCAGCGCCATCGTCGTCGCTGGCGCCGCTGGCGATGGCGCATCCGCCTTCTTCTTCGACTCTTCTTTCGAGTCGCCGACGCCGCCGCCGCCGGCCCCCTGCCCGCGGGTGCCGAGGCCGCCCACCGCGCCGCCGATCTCGTCGTCGGCGAACGAGGCGTTGTCGACGCGCTGGCGATCGAGGCTGTCTTCCAGGTTCGCGCGCCGGTAGTAGACGGGCTGCTGAAAGAAGCCGTAGGCAAACGACTGCAGCGCGCCCGCTGCCTGTTGAAAGGGCTCGTACAATCCACTGTACGACTGATAGTGGTTTGACAAGCTCGTTTGCGATGTCGGTGAATGGTACCGCTTGCGTCCCCAAAAGTGCGCGCGCACATCAGGCATCGCGTCGGGTTGAATCTGCAGCGTGGCCGCGTCGAAGACCGAGAGCGCCAGCTCGGCCGCGACCGGCTTGCCGTCTTTGTCGGTGGTCTTGACGGTGATCTCGGCCTCGTCGCCCGGCTTGTGCTCGGCCTTGTCGACCGAGACCGTCACGCGCAGCTCAGAGCCCGTCGGCGGCACGAAGAGCTCGCGGGCTTCTTGGGCCAACTGACCTTCTTTCACTGTCGAAGCTTCGACGAAGAAGTTGGGCATGTGCGCAGCAGTGATCGGCACGGTCACGAGGGCCGTTTTGTTGCTGGTGCGAATGACCTTCCAATCGATGAGCGCGTTGTTGTTCACGCGGGTGGCGAACAAGACCGCGGCCTTGTCGCTGTCGGTGTGAATCAACAAGCGGGCGACATCGCCCACGGCGTAGGTGCGCTTGTCGGCGAGAATCTCGAGGTTCGCCGTGCGCACCAGCGCGCCCTGAAAGTCAGCACCGTAGGCCCAGACGATCTGCGACGACCGCACCTCGACGCCGGCTGAGTCTTTGGCGACGAACGAGACGCGGTACTGGCCCGTCTTCTCCGCACGCCACGACACGCGCGTCGGGCCAGCGGTGTCGGTCTTCACCGACTTCTCTTCGACAGCCTTGACGATCAGCGGCGAGGGCTGCGGCTGCCCCGACGGCAAGACGTAGTCGTCGCCGAGGCCCGAGACGGCTTCGACGACGAATTTGCCGTCGGCGGCCATCAACGATCCATCGGGCCGCAGCGTCGTGATCGAGAACGAGAGGTCTTTGCCCGGGTCGTTCCACGTCGTCTCCGCTTCGAGCACGGCGAGAAACGCCGTGCGCGTGACGATGACCTCGCCCTCGCCCTTCACCAGGCGGCGGCTCGGGTCGACGACTTCGGCGACCACTGTGTACTTGTGGTCTTTGTCGCTGTGCTCGGCTTTGGCCCGCGACGTGTCGAGCTTGATCTCGAGCACGCCGTCTTTGTCGAGAATGCCTTCACCCTCGGTCACGAGCTCGCGCGGCGCCTCGGGCGCAGGACCCCACCACGGGTACCAAACCAGCGGACCGGGCACGCAGTCGTCCCACCAGCGAAACCACACGTAGGGGTACCAGACGCGACCGTAGCCGCGGCCATACAACCAATCCCACGGACCGGGCGCCGACCAATTTACATCATGGTCTTGACGATAGATCTTATAATGCGCCTTGCCGCCAGCGACGCCGCCGCCGCTGAGATACGATCCTTTGAGCTTGACAGGGATGGTTTCACCCAATCGCGCCTCGGCCGCGCTCTCGACGGTGACGGCGAATTCGGGGGCTTTGTATTCTTCGACCCTGAAGGTGGCGTTGGCGGTGTCGGTGTAGTTGCCGTCGACCTGCACCTCGAGGCGGTAGGCGCCGAGCGGCGCGCCAGCCTTGGTCGGCACCGTGAAGCTCGTCGAGCCCCACTGCTCGGCCGCCGCCGTGTGCACGAGCACTTCGGTGCCGCGCGGATCGACAACCCGCACGCGAAAGTTCTTCACCGCCGTCGCTGGCTGGTACTGCCCGTTGACCTTCTGGCGCGCCCAAATCTTGGCGTTCACCGTGTCGCCGGGGCGGTACACGGTGCGGTCCGTCATCATGACCGCGACGCGCTCGCTCTCACGGCCCCAGCCGTCTTCACCGTAGTAGCGGCCCATCCAGAAGTTGACTGGAAACGAGACGACGCCGTCTTTCTTTGCCCAAATGAGGTTCGAGTAGTCGCGCGGCTGCACCACAGCGATGCCGTCGCTGTTGGTGTTCTTGTTCTCTTTCTTTGAGTGACGAACCTCGCGGTCGTGGTTCCAGTCGTTCCAATAGGTGAAGACGTTGACGTCGGCGCCGTCGACGG
>JANNAY010001305.1:0-1794 GCA_031384945.1 Deltaproteobacteria bacterium | reverse complement strand
CATCGTCTTTCCGCCCTCCAGAGTGGCCGTGAATTGCACCCGCGTGCTGTCGTCCGCGGCGCTGAGCAACACTGAAAGATCCATGGGTCTGGTCAGAGTTTTCGACCATAACAGGAAGGCTTTCTCGCGAGCCAGCAGCGTGGTCGGCGAGCTCTCCCTGATCACCCAATCAAGCTGGAGGAGCGCGCGTTCACAGGCTGCGCGAGCGCGTTCGAGCGAAACGGGGAGAGTCAATTCTTCGCTGAGGATAAGGTCCAGCATGAGCAGCGGTCCGCGCATGAGGTCCGGCGCGGAGGATTGAGTGAAAGAATATCGAACGGTCAGGCCTGCTGGCAAGGCTGCTGCGGGCGGTGTGACAAAGCCTACGGGTTGCTGCCCGGCGGGTGGAGCAGCGCGTTCGCTTCGGCGAGCAGGAGTTCCAGTTCGAGGCGGTGCCAGGTGCGGCGAGGATCGGTGACGCTGGCTGAGGCGATGGCGTCCCGCGCGCGTTTCAGCCAGGACTCGGCTTGTGGCGGATGGTTCAGCCGGGCGTGCGTCATGGCCATGAAGAGCCAGTCCACGGGCCGGCCATCCTGGATCGGCATGAGGACGGCGTCGTCTTCGCCACGGGATCGCGCGAGGCTCGCGGCCTGGAGGTAGGCAGCGCAGGATTCCTTGAGCTTCTCGAGCGCTTCGTCGTAGCGCCCGGCGCGGTAGAGCGCGGCGCCGAGGGTATTGATGGCGTAATAACTGCCGGGCTGGTCGGCCAGCGCGCGGCCGGCGAGATTCACGGGGACTCCAGGATCGGGCGCGCCCTCCTTGCTCAAGGAACAGGCCCAGGCGGCGATACTGCCGAAGCCGTTGTCCTCGCCGAAAAGTTTGAGGATTTGCGCGCAGAGCCTGCGGTATTCCTCGGTCTGCCCCTGCTTGAGACGGACGGCAGCGAGGCGCTGGTAGCTGGAGGGGAGATCCGGCCGGAGTTCGATGGATTGCAAAAGATCGGCGGCGGACTTTTCCCAGAGCGCCTGGGCGGCGTAGGCTTCCGCGCGGAGCATGCGGAGATTGCGCTCCTGCTTCCTGTCCTCCCGCGAGGGTTCGGCGGGTTGCAGCTTCTCGATGCCCTTCGTGGTCTGCGCGATCGCTGGCTCGAATTGGCCGAGCTCAATGTGAGCGCGCGCGAGGCTGAGCAGGATGGGCCGGCCGGGGCGGAGTGTGGCGGCGCGTTCGTAATCGGCGACGGCGTCTTCCCAGCGGAGCAGACTGGCGGCAGCGAAACCGCGGCGTTCGATGAGGTCCGCGTTGTCGGGATCTGCTTTGATGAGGAGATCGAGATGCCATTTTGCGGCGAACCACTCCCCGGTGGCTTCGCTTTCCTCGACGGCGGAAAGCGGCGGCACTTTGGGCAGGTCGGCGTTGAACTGGCGGATCACTTCGGCGCACGCCGGCTCATTCCAGAGTTCGGTAAACCGCAGGCGCCCGATGCTGGTGAATTCGCGTAGATCCGCGATCTGCCGCGCCCGCATGACTTGCGCGAAAGCGGAAAGGGCTTCGACCTTCGCGGTGGCTTTCGGGAGGCGCCACGTCTGCGCTTTTAGCATGGTGCGCTGGCTGTCCTGCTCGCGTCCGGGCTCGATGCTGCCACTCCCGGCCTGCGGGACGCCGCGCTGCGCCTGCCGCAAGGTCTGCGCGGGTTCATAGGCGCTGAGGGTCACGACGTTCTGGTCGTCAGGAGTGAAAAAGGCGCCCGTGACCTGGCCTTCGTGGCGGAAGTGCGCCACCCAATCGCCGGTGGCCACGTCCCAGACGCGCGCGGTC
>JANNAY010001292.1:0-7007 GCA_031384945.1 Deltaproteobacteria bacterium | reverse complement strand
CGAAGGTGTGGCTGATCAACAGCAACGAGCACGACTACCACTACTTCTTCGCGCAAAATTCGCTCGGCGAAACCATGACCCTCGAGCAGTTCAACGCGTCGACGTACTTCACCGACAAGCGCACGCGCATCGCCGGCACCGTCGTCGCCCACGACGGCTTCGTCGACAGCAAGGGCGGCAAGGGCGCCTACGCCGTCGAGTTCTGGCCGACCGATCCCGTCAAAGCCAAGCAGGTCAACATCGCCTTCGACCTGCTCGCGAAAGCGATGCCGTTCGCCAAAGACAAGCTCAGCTACCACCCCGCCGGCGACACCCAAGAGGCGCTCGCCAAGGTCGACGCCTCGGCGTTGAAGCGCATGAAGGTGCCCGTGCTGTCGACCGAGGCGCTGTTCAAGGGCGTGACGTTCTCGCCGCTCAACCAGGCGTCGTCGATCGGCGTGTTGCGCGTTGTCGACCCGCAGAATCCATCGACCTCTGGCAGCGTGCCGTTCTCGCCGCGCGACATCGTGCTCTTCAAGGGCAGCACGCCCAACGACCTCACCCACGTCGCCGGCATCATCACCGAAGTGCCGCAGACGCCGCTGTCGCACATCAACCTGAAAGCCAAGCAAGACAAGGTGCCGAACGCGTTCATCAAAGACGCGCTCAACGACCCGGCCATCGCCGCCCTCGTCGGCAAACCCGTCAAGTACGTCGTCACCGGCGAAGGCTTCAGCATCGTCGCTGCGACCGCCCAAGAGATCGCCGACTACGAAGTAAAGGTGCGGCCGAAGAACCCGCAGGTGCCGCAGCCCGATCTGACGAAGAAGACGGTCACGACCTTCAAAGACATCAAGGTCGGCGACGGCCGCGCCTTTGGCGGCAAGACCACGAACCTCGCCGAGCTCACGCGCATTCTGGGGCCGGGGCAGACGCCCGACCCAGGCTTCGGCGTGCCCTTCGCCTTTTATGACGCCTTCATGAAAGAGAACGGCCTCGATGCGGCGGCCGAAAAGATGATGAAGAATCCCAAGTTCAAGAGCGACGTTTCTTATCGAGACGAAGCGCTGAAAGACTTTCGCAAGCTGATCAAGAAGGCGACGGTGCCCACGGCCTTCAAGGCCCAGCTCGACGACCTCGAGAAGAAATTTCCCGCCGGCGCGGCCATTCGCCTGCGCAGCTCGACCAACAACGAAGACCTCGACGGCTTCAATGGTGCTGGTTTGTACGACAGCTATACCTGCCGAACCAAAGACGGCGAAAAGGTCAGTGAAGAGATCAAGAAGGTCTGGGCGTCGATGTGGAACTTTCGCGCGTTTGAAGAGCGCGAGTTTTGGAAGATCCCGCACGACAAGGCGATGATGTCGGTGACGGTGCATGAGAACGTCGACGGCGAGCTCGCCAACGGCGTGGCCATCACCAAGAACATCTACGACGAGAATTGGCCCGGCTTCTATGTGAACAGCCAGGTCGGCGAGAACCTCGTCACCAACCCGAACGCGCTCAGCGTGCCCGAAGAAGTGCTCGTCAGCGCCATCGGCGAACACGGCGAATACGAGACGCAGCGCATTCGCGCGTCGTCAGAGGCCGGCGGCAAGAGCGTGCTCACCGACGGGCAGATGCAAGAGCTCGTCACCGCGCTCGAGAAGATCCAGGCCCACTTCAAGAAGGTGCTGAAGAAGACCAACGACAAGACGTTCGCGATGGACGTCGAGTGGAAGGTGTTGCCCAACGGGCATGTGTACGTGAAGCAGGCGCGACCGGTCGTGGGCTGACGGTGACACTGACGCCGCGCGGCTCGAAACAGAACACGAACCAGAACGCGAAACGTGGTCGAGACGTCTGAACGGACTTCTCTCGACGACGATCTCGCATTCCGGACGGACGGACACCTGAGTCACTTTGCTCGTGATTCTGGGTGGCGCCTGTTCTGCCGCTACGGTGAAGGGGTGGGCGCTGCACCAACCCGAGGCCGGATTCTCTTGGTCGACGACGATGCCGGCGCGCTCGCGGGCCTTGAAGCCCTGCTCGAAGACGAGTTCGACGTCACCTCGACCGATGGCATCGCCGCGGCGCGCAAGATCCTGCTGCGTGACCGCTTCGACGTCGTCGTCTGCGACTACCACTTGCCTGGTGGCACAGGGCTCGAGGTCTTGCGCTTTGCGCGAGAGCGCTGGCCGCGCGTGATCGGCATGGTGTGGACGGGCCGC
Source organism: Deltaproteobacteria bacterium (assembly GCA_031384945.1). Classification (GTDB taxonomy): domain Bacteria; phylum Myxococcota; class UBA727; order UBA727; family VGSZ01; genus VGSZ01. Next base: position 4,818 of record JANNAY010001292.1, on the reverse strand, counting down.
GCCGATCTGGCTGGCGCGCGCGCGCAGGCCGAATCGTTCCGCGTGATCCCGAAGTCCGAGGCGCCCGATCTTTTGCTTGGGGCCGTGCGCCAGGCCGCAGCGCTCGCCCTGCTGCGCACGTCGATGGAGGAGCTGCGGAAATGACTGCGCTGGACGAGCACGAGCGACGGCTCACCTTCGAGACGTTGTGCTCATTGCTGCGCCACGACGTGCGCAACAAGGTCGCGTCGGCGCGCATGGCCGCGCACTGGCTGAAGAAGAAGGGCGCCGCCGCCGGCCTCGGCAGTGAGCCGCGCTTCGATCAGTTTCACACGCTGCTCGAGGGCGAGCTCGTCGGCATCGACGCCATGCTCACCGAGCGCCTGCCCCACACCGGCGCCGCCACCACCATCAGCCGCGCCAAGCTCGCGGCCATCGCTGAGCGCGCGCTCTCGGGCTTGCCCCGCGCCGGCATCGACGTTGCCGTCGACGCCACTGACGACGAGGTCATGGCCATCGTCGACGACGTCGCCTGCGCGCTGCGCGCCTTGCTGCGCAACGCGTTCGAGGCGAGCAACAACCAAGGTCGCGTGCGCGTGCGCGCCTTCGTCGAGGGCGACGACGCCATCTTCGAGGTCAGCGATGACGGACCAGGCGTGCCCGCCGAGGTGCGAGCTCGCGCCGAGCACGGCTTCACGTCGACGAAGGGACAAGCGGGCCTCGGCCTCGCCGTCGCCGCGCGCGTCGCCCGCGCCCAACAGGGCGAGCTGCTCATCTCCGCCGATCCGCCCACGCGCGTGGCGCTGAAGTTCCCGCGATGAGCGCGGCGCGATGAAGCGCGTGCTGATCGTCGACGACGATGAGGGCAACCGCTTGTCGCTCTCGTTCATGCTCGAAGACGAGGGCTACGTCGTCGATGTCGCCGCCAGCTGCGCCGAAGGCCGCGCCGCTCTCGACTGCGCCGCTCTCGACCGCGCCGCTCTCGACCGCGGTGGCCTCGACGCCGTCGCCGCCTACGACGTCGTCATCCTCGACCACAACCTAGGCGACGGACTCGGCACATCGCTGGTTCCGATCGTGCGTGCAGCGATGCCCGCAGCACGAATCGCCATGCTGTCAGGCGAGCACGTCGGCGGCGCCGGTGGCGGCCTCGTCGACGTCGTGCTGCAAAAGGGCATGGACCCTTCTTCACTGCTGTCCGCCGTGCGCGCGCTCGCTGAGCAGGCGTAGGCTCACGGCCCCATGTGCCTCGGTATCCCCGCCCGCGTCGTCGACGTCGCTCTCACCGTGGGCGCGGACGACCTCAAGATGGCCACGGTCGAGATGGGCGGCGTGAAAAAGCTCATCTGCATCGAGCACGTGCCCGATGTCGTCGTTGGCGACCACGTGCTGGTGCACGTCGGCTTCGCCCTCGCACGCATCGACGAGGCCGAGGCCGCCAAAATCTTCGCGCTGCTCGAAGAGATGGGAGAGCTCGGCGCATGACCCCCATGAAATTTCTCGACGAGTACCGCGACAAAGACGCGGCGCGCCGCCTGCTTGACGCCATCGCCACGACGACGACCAAGCCATGGGCCATCATGGAGGTGTGCGGCGGCCAGACGCACAGCATCGTGCGCCACGGCCTCGCCGCGCTCTTGCCGCCGCAGCTTGAGCTGCTGCACGGACCGGGGTGTCCTGTCTGCGTCACGCCCGTCGAGATGATCGATCGCGCCCACGCCATCGCCGGCCGTGACGACGTCATCTTCTGCAGCTTCGGTGACATGCTGCGCGTGCCCGGCTCTCACGGCGATCTCTTGTCGCTGAAGGCGCAGGGCAAAGACGTGCGCATCGTCTACTCGCCGCTCGACGCCGTCGCCCTCGCCGTCAAACACACAGACAAACAAGTCGTCTTCTTCGCCGTCGGCTTCGAGACCACCGCACCCGCCAACGCCACCGCTGTGCTCGCGGCGCAGAAGCGCGGGCTCACCAACTTCAGCGTGCTCGTGTCGCACGTGCTGGTTCCGCCTGCGCTCGACGTCATCTGCTCGTCGCCCGGCAACCGCGTGCAGGGGTTCTTGGGACCGGGGCACGTCGCCACCGTCATGGGCACCAGCGCGCTCTTGCCCATCGCCGCGAAGCACAAGGTGCCCATCGTCGTCACTGGCTTCGAGCCCGTCGACCTGCTCGCGGGCATTCTCAAGCTGGTGCAACAGCTCGAAGCCGGCACCTGCGACGTCGACAACGCCTATGCCCGCGTCGTCGGCGCCGATGGCAACGCCGCCGCCCGCGCCGTGCTCGACCGCGTCTTCGTCGTCGTCGACCGCACCTGGCGCGGCGTGGGCGTCTTGCCGAACAGCGGCTGGCGCTTGCGCGACGAATTCAGCGCCTACGACGCCGAGGTCAAATTCGACGTCGCTGGCGTCAGCGCCAACGAAGACGCCGACTGCATCGCCGGCCTCGTCTTGCAAGGGCGCAAGAAGCCCCACGAGTGCACAGCGTTCGGCACGCGCTGCACGCCCGAGACGCCGCTCGGTGCCACGATGGTGAGCAACGAGGGCGCTTGCTCGGCGTATTTTTTGTATTCGATCGCGCGGTCTTCTGATCGAGCTCGCACGTCGTCACGGGTGGTCCCGCATGGCGGATGAGGGCGCCAGAGAGTGGGCGCGGCACTGTCCGGTGCCGATCGGGCGCTATGAGCATGTCGTGCTCGGCCACGGCTCTGGCGGGCGCCTCTCGCACGAGCTGCTGCACAAGCTCTTCTTGCCCGCCTTTGCCAACCCCGCGCTGTCGGCGTTGGGCGACGCCTCGATCGTTGAGTTTGGCGTCGACGTTGCCAGCCTCGCGAACGGTGCATCGGGCGGGTCCGGCGGGTCGGGCGGGCCGGGCCGGTCGGGCGGCACCTTGGCGATGACCACCGACTCGTTCGTCGTGCAGCCGCTGTTCTTTCCCGGCGGCGACATCGGCACCCTCGCGGTCTGCGGCACCGTCAATGATCTCGCCGTCGCTGGCGCCGAGCCGAAGGTGATCACGGCCGCGTTCATCCTCGAAGAAGGCCTGCCCTTCAGCGACCTCACGCGCATCGTGCGATCGATGAAGCGGGCCTGCGACGAAGCTGGCGTCGTCGTTATCGCCGGCGACACCAAGGTCGTTGAGCGCGGCAAGGGTGACGGCTGCTTCATCACGACGACCGGGCTCGGCGTGGTGCCGGCCGGGCGCGATTGGAAATTGCAGAACGCCAACGTCGGCGACCGCGTCGTCGTCAGCGGCAGCGTCGGCGACCACGGCGTCGCTGTCTTGAGCGTGCGCGAGGGGCTCGCGTTTGAGACCACGCTCGTCAGCGACTGCGCCTCATTGGTGCCGCTGTGCCGGCTGCTCGCCGATGTGCCCGGCGTGCGCGGCGTGCGCGACGCGACCCGCGGCGGCGTGACCTCGGTGTTGCACGAGCTGAAAGACGCAAGCGGCCACGGCGTCGTCGTCGACGAGGCCGCCGTCGTCGTCAACGACGACGTCAGGGGCGCCTGCGAGATGTTGGGGCTCGATCCGCTCTACGTCGCCAATGAGGGCAAGCTGATCGTCGTCGTCGCCGCCGCCGAATGTGAGCGGGCACTCACATTGTTGCGGTCGCACCCGTTGGGCAAAGACGCGGCCGTCATCGGCACTGTCGTCGCCGACCCGGTCGTGACGGTGCGCTCGGCCATCGGTGGCGAGCGCTTGTTGTCTCTCTTGTCTGGCGAGCAACTGCCGCGGATTTGTTGAAGGAGCCGTTGACGATGACAACGACAACGCCGGCGACTCCCCCGAAGAATCCGTTGCTGCAGCAGGCGGCGCTGAAAGAGGTGCACGTCGTGTGGATCACGGCGGGGCTGTCGTGCGACGGCGACAGCATCGCGGTGACGGCGGCGACGCAGCCGAGCATCGAAGACCTCATCGGCGGCGCGCTGCCGGCGTTGCCGAAGGTGAAGCTGCACAACCCCGTGCTCGCCGTCGAAAACGGCGACGACTTCATGGCCATCATGCGCAGCGCCGCGGCGGGCACGCTCGGGGCCTACGTGCTGGTCGTCGAGGGGTCGCTGCCCAACGAGAAGCTGGCCGGCGAGGGCTACTGGGCCGGCCTTGGCGTCGACGACGATGGTCAGCCCATCACCACCTGTGAGTGGATCGACAGGCTCGCCCCCGGCGCTGTCGCCATCATCGCCGTCGGCACCTGCGCCACCTACGGCGGCATCCCCGCCATGAGCGGCAACGTCACCGGCGCCATGGGACTGCCCGACTACCTCGGCTGGGGCTTCAAGTCGGCGTCGACGTCGATCCCCATCGTCTGCGTGCCCGGCTGCCCGGTGCAGCCCGACAACTTCATGGAGACGGTGACCTACCTGCTGTTTCAGCTGTCGGGCCTCGCGCCGATGATCCCCCTCGACGACCAGCTGCGGCCGACCTGGCTGTTCTCGCAGACCGTGCACGAGGGTTGCGACCGCGGTGGATACTATGAGTCGGCTGATTTCGCGACCGAGTATGGCCAGAAACAGTGCATCGTGAAGCTGGGTTGTTATGGCCCGGTGGTCAACTGCAACGTGGCCAAGCGCGGCTGGGTCAACGGCGTCGGCGGCTGCCCCAACGTCGGTGGCATCTGCATCGGCTGCACGATGCCCGGCTTTCCCGACAAGTTCATGCCGTTCATGGAAGAGCCGCCCGGCGCGAAGATGTCGTCGACAGCGGTGCTGATGTACGGCCGCACCGTGCGGGCGCTGCGACAGTTCACGCAGATTCAGCTCAACAAAGAGCCCGATTGGCGCCGGCCATCTGAGACGCTGTTGCCGCAGAATTCAACCTCGAAGAAACGCTGATCGGAGCTGCGCG
>JANNAY010001288.1:0-2749 GCA_031384945.1 Deltaproteobacteria bacterium | reverse complement strand
CACCGCGAGGGCCGCGGTGTCTTCGGCTCGCGCGCGGCCCTCCTCGAGGTCAAAGGACTCGGTGAGCGCACCTTCGAGCAGGCAGCCGGCTTTCTTCGTGTTCGCTCGACGACGAACCCGCTCGATGCTTCAGGCGTGCATCCGGAGCGCTACGCCCTCGTGGGTGCCATGGCCCGCGACCTCGGCGTCTCGCTCACGGCGCTGGTCGGCAACCTGGAGCTCGCCAAACGCATCGAGATCCAGCGCTACCGCAGCGCCGAGGTCGGCGAACCCACGCTGCGCGACATCGTCGCCGAGCTCTCGAAGCCCGGGCGCGATCCGCGGCAGAGCTTTGCGGCCCCAGAGTTTCGCGACGACGTGCGTGAGATCGACGACCTGCGGGTGGGCATGACGCTCGCGGGAGTGGTGACCAACGTGACCGCCTTCGGTGCGTTCGTCGACGTCGGCGTGCATCAAGACGGCCTGGTGCACGTCTCGCAACTCGCCGATCGCTTCGTGACCAACCCGCACGAGGTCGTGAAGCCGGGCGATCGCCTGCAGGTGCGCGTTCTCGAGGTCGACCTGCAGCGCAAGCGCATCGCGCTGACGGCGAAGAAGCAAGAAAGACAGAGCCCCTGATCGCTCAGGGGCTCTTTGGTGGAGCTGGACGGGATCGAACCGACGACCTCAAGCTTGCAAAGCTCGCGCTCTCCCAACTGAGCTACAGCCCCACGCGAGGCAGCTCATAGCTTGAGTGGTCGGGAGACTCAAGGCGCATTGGCAAGCCGTCCCAACGCGATCCGCACGGTCGGACAAGCGCTAGCGTGCGCGCCATGCGCTCAGCACATTGCTTCTTCGCCGCCGCCGCCGCCTGCGTCTTCGCCGCCTCGCCCGCCGGCGCCACCGCGTTGCAATGGACCGGCAGCAACAGCGACGACTTCGGCACCGCCGCCAACTGGAACCCGGCCCAGGCGCCCAGCGCCGCCGACGACGTGACGATCGCCGGCGGGGTCACAGCACCTGTCGTGCGCAGCGCGATCAGCGTCGGCAACGTGACGTGCGACCCGGCGTCGTCGATGCGGATCGCGGCGCCGCTGGCGACGAAGAATTTCAACAACGGCAGCGGCAACGTCGTCGTCGACGCCAGCGGATCGTTGTTGATCGTTGGCTCGCAAGACATCCGGCTCGGCACCATGAACGCCGTCGGGTCAGTGACGATCCAGCCCAACCTCGACCAACAGCTGGCGCTGTTGGAGCTGACGGCGACGACACAGCTCACCGACTTGAACCTCAACGGCGGCGCGACCAACGGCGGGTCGTTCATCGTCGTTCAGCAAGGGGCGCAGCTGACGAACCTCACCATCGGTGCAGGCGCCGCCGGATCGCGCGGGCTCTACCTGCTGCTGGCGCCGCTGACGGCGACCAACGTCGCCACCACCGGCGACAACGACGTGCAGGTGACAGCCACCGACATCTTTCGCGAGGTCAATTTCACCAACCGCATCGTGTTCGGCTCACGCACGGTGCGCCTCGATCAGGTGCGCGAGAGCGGGGCCGGACCGTTCAGCGTCACCGTCGCCGTCGACGCTGCCCCGGGGCAGCGCCACGCCGAGAGCTTCTTTGCGGACAAGACCTCGAACGTCGACGGCATCGCCGACCTGACCGTCGGCAGCTTTCTGCTCGAGCAGGGCCTGTTCGTCGTCGACCCCGCCGTCACGCTCAAGGTGCAGGACCGCTTGTCGGTGTTTGGCGAAGGCATCACCGCCGAACGCGTCGAAGCCACCGGCCAGGTCAGCGTCTTCGGCAGCGACGGGCAGATACAAAATCTCGTACTTTTTGCGAGCTCTTCATTCAGCACCACGTCGATCGGCTGGTCAAGCAATCAGGTCGTGAACCTCGAGGCCAACTGCAGCTGCAATGGCGGCGGTTGCAACGAAGTTTCCGATGAATTCACGTGGAATTTGGGCAACAGTGAAAGCATCAGCGGCACGCTGACGCTCGCGTCGCCGGATCCGTTGGAGAGCTGTGTGTTTGGCGGCTTCAACGAAGGCATCGCCCAGCTTGACGTCGGTGGGCTCGTCATCGGCAACGCCGTGGTCGACCTCGAGCACGTGTCGGCGATTCGCATGCGCAGCGACATCGAGCTGCACGTCAAAGGCGACGTCGTCGTCGGCAACTACGGCTTCATCGACGCCGACGTCATCTTCGACGGCGCCACCCGGCAGACGATCCGCCAAGTCACCAGCGATCTCGACTTTCACGCGGCACGCCGCTTCGAAGGACGCGACCTGCCCTTCGCCGGCACGCGGGTCACCGTTCCCGCAGGCAGCGCCGGCGTCACCATCGACAGTGGCTTCCGCGTCGGCAGCTTCGTCTACGAAGCCGGCGTCAACGGCTCGTTGCGGTTCGTCGCCGTCGACGCCGACGTCTTCGAAGCCGGCCAGGCCTACGAGTGCACCGGCGGCGAGCTGCGCGTGCGCGAGCGGCTGACGCTGTTGCCGAGCATCCCGTTCGCCAACACGTGCGCCGTTGTGCTCGACGGCAGCGGCTTCAACACCATCGATGTGTTCGCGAACCAACGCGACACGTTTCGCTCGCTCGTGATCAACGAGGATCAGCAGACGAAGGTCTTCGTCAACCTGCACGACTCGGCGATCGCGACCGACGAGCTGGTGACGACGTCAGACGTCGAGCTGATCGGCGATGCGACGGGCTTCGAGCTGCGCGTGTCCGGCGTCCTCGACCTCGGCGGCACGCTCGGCCTGCAGAG
>JANNAY010001270.1:0-2367 GCA_031384945.1 Deltaproteobacteria bacterium | reverse complement strand
TGCGCCCGCCGCAGCCGATCGAGGTCCCGATGAGCAGCACGTTGGTGTTGCACCAGATGGCTGAAGAGCCACCGACTCCGCCAACGACGACGACAGCGCCGACGACACCGACGACACCGACGACGACACCGACGACGACACCGACGACGACGGAGCCGGACCCGCAGAAGACGATCGCGCTGCCTGCTCCTCCCGCTGCTGCGCCCGCGGCGGCTCCTCGTCCTGCGCCTTCTGCTGCTTCGCCGACGCCGGCGACGATGCCTGCGCCGCCGTTGTCGCCGTCGAATCCGTTCGCGCCGTCGCCGTTGCCGCAGCCGTCGAATCCGTTCGCGCCGCCGCCGCCGTCGAACCGCTTCGGACCACCGACGGGCGCCAACCCGATCGCGTTGACGGTGGAGCGAGAGCGCCCAAGGACGTCGCTGCCGTCGACGTCGTCGCCGTCGGAGAAGGCGCCGAAGCCGTCGTCGTCGCCGCTGTCGTCGCGCACGCTGACGTTTCTCGGCGTGCTCGGCGTGCTGGCGGTGCTCGCCGTCGCCGACTTCGCCTGGCGCAGCAGCAACGGCCTGCCCGGCGCCGCCGACGGCGACACCGCCGACGTCAACGCTGGCGACGTCGACGAAGCCATCGCCGCGCGCGAAAAACAGGGAACGCGCCTCGCCATCGACGCCGCCGTCGAGCGGGCGCGGCTGGCCGTTGACACAGGGTCAACGCTGCAACGGCGCACCCAGCTCGCCGAGCTGCTCGCCGAGCGGGCGCTGTTGCAGGGCGACCTCGACTCGGGCGGCGTCAACGAGGCGACGGCGCTGCTGCCCACCGTCGCCCCGCGCGGACAAGCCGCGCTGCTGCTCGCCATGGGCAAGCTCGACGAAGCGCGATCGCGGTTGCCCGAAGACGGCGACCGCCGAACCCAAGCGCTGCTCGCCGAGATCGTGGCGGCGCGTCAGCCGGCGTTGGCGCTGCGTCTGCTCGAGAAAGACGTGCCGGGCCTCGGCACACGCCCGCTGCGCGCGAAAGCACGGGCGCTGCTGGCCAACGGCGACGTCGACGGCGCCCTCGCCGCCCTCGATCAGCGGCTGGCCGACGTCGCCGACGACGCCACCGCCCGCGCCCTGCGCGCCCGCGCCCGACTCGAAAACGCCGAAGACGCCGCCGCCCGCGCCGACGTCGACGCCGCCCTCGCGAAGTCGCCGTTCGCCAACGAGGCCCTCGCCTTGAAGCTGCGCCTCATCGCCCGCAGCGGACCTGCCAAAGACCTCGACGCGCTGCTGGTGACATGGCGCAGCGTCGAGCAGCGCCGTCCTGAAGCGGTCGCCGCGCGGCTCGATGCGCTGCGCCTCGCCCGCCGCACAGCGGCGCTGCAGAAGTCCATCGTCGACGCCAGCGCCGTCGTCGACGTCGACGTCGTCGTCGCCCGCGCCCGCGCCGCGGCATTCGTCGGCGACGTCGACGGCGCCCGCGCAGCCATCGCCTCCGTCGACGCGTCGACGCTGCCGCCGGCGTTGCAGTCGGCGACGTTGGCGTTGGCGTTGTCGTTGTCGCCGGACGCGAAGACGGCGGCGTCGTGGGCAAAGGCGCGGCCGGCGTCGTCGACCGCGGCGCTGGCGCGCGCCCTCGGCGAAGGCAAAGACGTCGCTGCGGTGTTGCCGCTGTTGGTGGCCCGCGCGCCGCCGCCCCTCGACGACGACGAGGCCCTCGTCATCGCCTCGCTCAAGCCCGCCGACCCGCTGGCCGCGGCGCTGGTCGCCCGCATCGCCACCGGCAAGACCGCTGGCCTCGCGGCGTGGGCGCAGAAGAAGCCCCAAGACCCCCGCTCGCTGCTCGCCCTGGCCCACGTCGCCCTCGAAGCCGACGACAGCAAGACCGCGCGCCTGCGGCTGCAGCGGGTCGAGGCCATGAAAGACCTCGGTGACGACGTCGTCCGCGCCTTGCAGCTCTTGTTCGCGCGCCTCGAGGCCAAAGACCAACACCGCGAGGCCGCCACCGCCCGCCTGTCGGGTCAGCCCTCTGACGTCGCGGCGCTGTTGGCGTCGTCGTCGGTGGCGGCGAAGCTGTCAGACGCGGCGTCGGCGAAGATGAAGCTCAAGCTCGTCCGCGCCCTCGACCCCCTCGATCGAGACGTCGTCAAACAGCTGCGCGCCCTGCCCTGACGCCCTGCCTTTGGACAGCGAGCGTCACTCGCCTTCGTCTTGAGTGGCGGTGAGAGAGAACTGGCTCAGCTTGGTGATTTCTGAGCCGTCGCCCGCGAAAACGCGGAAGCTCGTGCCGAGACTGGCCACGAGGTTCACCGTCGTCACCTCACCGGCTTTGACCTCAACGAAGACGCAGTCGCTGTCGCCCAGCCCGTCCGCCGCGCCATCGAGGGCGCCG
>JANNAY010001261.1:0-6628 GCA_031384945.1 Deltaproteobacteria bacterium | reverse complement strand
CGCCAAAGACAATTTTTGGCAGATGGGTGACACCGGACCTTGCGGTCCGTGCACCGAGATTCACTTCAACCGCGGCGAAGTGAAGGGCACTTTTGGTGGCGACGACCCCGAAGGCGACCGCATTTTGGAAGTGTGGAACTGCGTGTTCATGCAGTACGAGCGCAAGGCCGACCGCTCGCTGGTGCCGTTGCCCGCTCCGTCGGTCGACACCGGCATGGGGCTCGAGCGGCTGGCGATGGTCATGGGCGGTTTTGCCTCTAATTACGATACAGATTTGTTGCGGCCGCTGGTCGCCTTCTCTGAAGAGCGGCTCGGCAAGAAGTACACGTCGACCGACGGGCTCGATGATGTCGCGATGCGCGTCATCGCTGATCACGCGCGCACCACGGCGTTCTTGATGGCCGACGGCGTCCTGCCGGGCAACGGAAAGCGCGAGTACGTGCTGCGCTCGATCATGCGGCGGGCGATCCGCTTCGGCGACCGGCTGGGCTTCAAAGATGTCTTCTTCAAAGACGCCGTCGCCCGCGTCGTCGACATCTTTGGCGAGCAGTACCCCGAGCTGAAGACGGCAAAGGCGCTGACGCAGAAGTACGTCGAGAACGAAGAGCTCGCCTTTCGCGCGACGTTGCACACCGGCATCGAGCGCGTGCAGACGATCATCGCGCAGGCGCCCCGCGGCCCGGCGTTCAAGGCCGACAACGTCGTCGACGGCGGCGTCGTCTTTGAACTCCTCTCGACGTACGGCTTCCCGAAAGACCTCACCGGCGTCATGTTGCGCGAGGCCAACCTCAGCTTTGACGACGACTCGTACGAAGCCGCGCGCAAGCGTCACAGCGATGCGAACCCCGATGACGGCTTCAAGGCCGACAGCAGCGGCGACCTGTGGAAGAAGCTGCGCGCCGACCATGGCGCCACGGTCTTCACCGGCTACGACGCGACGACGACGACGGGGGCGAAGATCATCGCGCTGGTGAAAGACAACCAGCTCGTTGAACAGCTGACGCAAGGCCAGCAGGGCTTCGTCGTGCTCGACAAGACGGCGTTCTACGGCGAGAGCGGCGGCCAGGTCGGCGACATGGGCCACATCGTCGGCAAAGAAGGACGCGCCGACGTCGACGACACGAAGAAGCAGGCTGAGCTGCACCTGCACGCCGTCGCCGTCAAAGAGGGCGTCATCAGCGTCGGCGACATCGTCGACGCCACCGTCGACAACGGCCAGCTCGAGCGCACGAGAAAGAACCACTCGGCGACGCACTTGCTGCACTTCGCGCTGCGCAGCGTGCTCGGCGACCATGTCGTGCAGAAGGGGTCGCTCGTCGATCCGGATCGCTTGCGCTTCGACTTCGCCCACTTCGAGGCGATGACGCGCCCGCAGATCGAGCAGGTCGAAGACATCGTCAACGACATGATCCTCGAGAACGTCGCCGCCGACGTCGAGAGCATGGGCTTTGATGACGCCAAGAAGGTCGGGGCGATGGCGCTGTTCGGCGAAAAATACGGCGACAACGTGCGCGTCGTCGCCTTCAAGACGGCAGCGCGGGGCCCCAGCGTCGAGTTGTGCGGCGGCATTCACGTGCGTCGCACCGGCGACATCGGCCTCTTCAAGGTCACCGCCGAAGGACCGCTCGCTGCCGGCGTGCGCCGCATCGAGGCTGTGACCGGTAAAGGCGCTGTCGAATGGGTGCGCAAACAATCACATGTGGTCTCTGACCTCGCGCGCAGCTTCAAGAGCAGCGTCGACGACCTTCCGGGTCGCATCGAGAAGCTCAATGACCAGTTGAAGGCCGCGAACACCGAGATTCAGTCGTACAAGCAAAAGGCGCAGACGGCTTCGGCTGCGTCGGCGTCTTCGGCGGCCATCGACATCAAGGGCTTGAAGCTGCTCGCCATGAAGGCCGAAGGCATCGACGCCAAAGGCCTCGACGACTACGCCGACAAGCTGCGCGATCAGGTGCAGAGCGGTGTCGTCGTGCTCGGGCTGCCCGACGGCGACAAGGTGACCATTCTCGTGGCCCTCACGGCCGACGTGGCGAAGGCCGGCAAGCTCAACGCAGGCAACATGATCAAAGAGCTCGCGCCGATTCTCGGCGGCAAGGGCGGCGGCAAGCCCGAGCGCGCCAAAGCCGGCGGCAGCAAGCCTGAGATGCTCGACGAGGCCTTCGCCAAGGCAAAGGCGCTCGTCGAAGCGGCGATGGCCTGAGGCACGGCACGCGCATCGACGCGAGCGGCGCCTGACGACGACGACGACGACGACGACGACGACGAACGGCTGACGGCGACGACCACCAGAGGCACGAGATGGCAGGACGCAGGCACTACCGGCCCTTCTTGAAGGTCGCCGCCGACACGCTGGCCCGGTCGGCGACGATCGCGTTCAAAGATCGCATCGGCACGCTGCAGCAGAGCGACGTCGACCGCATCATCGGCGAGTGGCACCACGTCATCTACGCCGCGGGCAAAGGCACCCTCGAGTGCTTCGGCGCCGACGCCTACGTCGATGTCGCCCGCGGCGCTGGTGACGTCGCTGCCGGCAAGCGCGGCTACGTGGTGATGACCAACCACCAGTCGTTGCTCGACGTGCCGACGGTGATCGGCACGTGGCCGGGGCGCATCCGCATGGTGAGCAAGCTCGAGCTCGGCAAGGTGCCCATCTGGGGGCAAGCGATGCGCGCCGCCGGCGTCGTCTTCGTCGACCGCGGCAACCGCGAGCAGAGCGTCGCTGCGCTCGAGAAGGCCAAGCAGCAGCTCAAAGAGGGCACCTCAATCTGGATCGCGCCCGAAGGCACGCGCAGCCGCGATGGTTCACTGCTGCCGTTGAAGAAGGGCGGCTTTCACCTGGCGCAACAGCTCGGCGCGCCCATCGCACCGGCGTGGCTCACGGGCACCAAACAGATCATTGATCCTGAGAGCTTCGGCGTGACGATGCATGGTCATGTGACCATCCGCTACGGCAAGCCCATCGAGACCGACGGCAAGACCGTGCCGGCGCTGATGGAAGAAGTGCGCCTCGCCCTTGAGTCACTCAGAGAGCAGTCGTTGGCGCACCTCGCCAGCAAATAACTCAGTACGTGTTGTTGCTGGCGCAGGTGGCGATGGCGTCGCAGCCCTGCTCGAGCACGCAGCGGTCTTCGCGGTAGCGCTCGGTCGGGTGCTGCTGCATCAGCGTGACGCAGGCGCGCGTGCACTCGACGTCGTTGCTGTGGTCTTTGACGCACTCGCCGCGCTTCCAGCATCCCTCGTCGCAGCTGCAGACGGCGGCTTTGGCGCAGTCGTCGGCGTCGACGAAGCAGTAGTCGCTACGCGATGCTTTTCTGACGTCTTCGTCGCAGGCGGCGGCGGCGCAGACGTCGGCGTCTCTGAAGCCGCAGCTGTCTTCGCGGGCGCAGGCGAAGTCGCACGAGACGCGTTTGACGCCGTTCTTCTCGATGAGCGCCGGCGTGGCCGCTGCCTTCTGCTTGCGCGCCGCTTTCTCTGGCGGCCGTGCGTCGACACTGTTGGCACCTGCGCTTGGCGCTGCGTCTTTCATCGCCTCGTTCATCGCCTCCATCGCTGGCGGCGCCATCGGCATCTGCGACGGCGACGACGATGTCAGCCACAGCGCCAGCGCGCCCCCGACGAAGACGATGGCCGCGACGGCGACGGCAACGATGATGAGGACACGGGAGCGCACGCGCTGACCTTACGTCATCCGTCGGGCAGCAAGAACGCGATGAGGGCGCCGAGGTCTTCGTCGCTCATCACCTCGCGCGAGAAGGGTGGCATGTTGCCGCCGACGCCGAAGAAGGGGCCGTGGCGGACTTTTTCGGCGATGACGACGTCGACGGGGAAGCCGATGACCTCGGCGAATTCGGCGCTGGCTTCGGGGACGACGCTGACGAATTCGTTGAGGCGTCCATCGCCCGTGTGGGGGGCGCCGTGGCACGTGGCGCAGGCGGCGTTCCACACGTCTTCGCCGCGGCGCGGGTCGCCGCGCGGCAGGCTGGCGACGACGTTCTCGACGACGGTGAGGGGCACGTTGTCGCTCTGCTGCTCGGGCGAGATCGACAGCAGGTATTCGTAAAGGGCGCGGCCGCGCGGGTCATCGTCGGCGAACGGTTGATCGCGCATGAAGAAGACGACGCAGTTGTCGACGGCGTCTTTCAGCGTCGGCGCTTGTCCGCCCCACCACGACGAGCGGAAGACGCTGTTTTGCAGCGAGGCGCCGGAAAAAATGCGCGCTTCGCCAGCGCCGTCGTCGTGGCAGGTGGCGCACGAGAACGCGTTGAATTCGCTCAACGACGTGCGCGGATCGCTGAACAGCTGTCGCCCCACCTCGGCCGCGGGCAGGGCACCCGTGCACGACGACGACGCGCCGACAACGAGTGCAGCGACGACGAACGCGGAGAAGCAGGCGGAGAAGACGCGGGCGCTCACGGCTTCACCTGCAGCGCGAGGTCGTCGGGAAAGCGTCCGACCAGGGCGCGGCCGAGCACGTCGCCAGATTCGACGTCGAGCGCGATGACGGCGCCGGCGTCGGCCTTGTTGCCTTCGCAGACGACGAGCAAGACGCTGTCGTCGTCGACGAAGCGCACGGCGTGGGGCAGCTCGCACACCGTCGGCGGCAGCGCGACGAAGTGGTCGACGACGCCGGCTGCGACGTCGACAAAGACGACGCCGTCGCTGTCTTGCACGGCGACGGCCATGACGCCGTTGGCGGCGGAGTCGCCGAAGATGGCGCGGCCGGCGCCTTGTTCGACGGTGCGGTCGTCGGCGCGGGTGGCGCTGGCGACATCGACGGCGATGAGGGTGCCGGCGGCGTAGCAGCTGATGTAGGCGGTGCCGTCGTCAGCGCTGAGGGTGACGGCGTAGGGGTCGCAGACGGGGGCGGCGGCGGTGCCGGGTTCGTCGAGCAAGGCGACGCGGGTGACGGCGAAGGTGTCGAGGTCGACGACGACGGCTTCGTCTGAGCGGCACGACGCGATCGCTCTCTTGCTGTCTTTGGTGATGGCCACGCCGTGGGGCGCCGGACAAATCGTGATCATCTGTTCGCGCTCGAGCGTCGCCGCGTTGATGACGGCGAGGCGGGCGTCGATGTCGGGGCCCGAGAAGACCCCGTTCTGCGCCGCCGCGTTCACCTTCGCTTGATCGAAGTGCGTCATGAGCAGGCGCTTGCCGTCGGGCGTGAGGCGCACGTCGCCCGGATTGGGATCGACGCGCACGTCGCCGATGGTGCGTTCGGTGTCGAGGTCGACCTGGAGGGCGCGTCCGTCGGCGGTGCCGGTGCCGTGGCTGCCGTGCGGTCCTGAGCCTGACAGCGGCACGAAGTTCGAGATGCCCACGAAGGCGAAGGCGCCGTTCTGCTCGACGGCGAGGTGGTGTGGACCTTCGCGCTCGAGCGGAAAGAGCCCGACGACGATGCGGTCGACCTCGGCGCCGTCACCGCCGGCCAACAGCTTGTCGAGCGAGAGCACGCTGACGGTGTCGTCGAGGTTGTTGGTGACGAGCACGCGCACTTCGCCGCTGACGGCGGGGGTGGGCAGCGGGTGTCCGTCGGCCCAGACGTCGCTTTCGTCGACGTCGAAGATCATCTCGGGCAGGTTGCGCGCGTCGATGCTGCAGCCGCCGCCGACGACGCAGCCGCCGCCGACGACGACGACGGCGACCCGCTTCACTCGCGCTCTCACTCGACCACGCTGAAGGCGACGGGCTTGGCGGTGTAGGGACCTTCGGTGACGCGGTTCTCCGTGAGGAACGCGCTCAAGATGTTCAGCGTGCGCTCGCCCGGCTCTTTTGTGACCTCGTCCCAGTCGTCGGTGGCGAAGATCATCGATTCGAGCGTCGTCACCGCGGCGACCGGGCAGGTGCGACCGGGCACGTCGATCTCGAGAAAGTAGACGTCGCTGGTGATGGGCGGCTGGTGCGCCAGCGCCGTCGGAAACACGACGCTGCTCAGCTCATCGAACAGGCCGCGCTGGCGCTTCTTGCGTCCTTGCGCATCGTTGAAGCGGGGCAGCTCGAGCGAGGCGACGAGGGCGGAGTCCCAGGTGAACGCCGGCGGATCGTCGCCCTTTTTGACCTCGTCACCGGCGGCGGGCACGAGGATTTCGACGTCGGTGGTTTCGTCGGCGCTCGCGCGCGCGTCGAGCATCACGCGCCAGACTTCGTCGGTGGCGGCGCCGGCGAATTCGGGTTCGCTGGCGTTGCAGTCGCCTTCGTCGACGCAGGCGCTGGCGCCGCCGACAACGACGACGGAGCAGGCTGCGAAAGACAAGGCGCGCGTCATGAGCACGAGCGTACCGGCGCGCCATCGCGTGTCCACAGAGGCGAGGCACACAAGAGGTCCGCCCGATGACGCAGCCCGATCCGGGAATGCCCGGAAATTGCGCAGGAATCGCCGGTAGGGGCCCGCGCTCTTGGCGTTCAGCGGGCGGGGGCGAGCAGCTTGAGCTCGGTCTGCGCGTCGCGGTTGTCGGGGTTGCAGTGCAGGGCGCGCTCGAACTGCTTGAGGGCCTCGCCGGGGCGGCCGGTGCGCTGCAAGACCTTGCCGAGCCACAGCCAACCCTTGTCGTGACGGGGCGCGAGCTCGGTCGCCTGTTGCAAACGCGAGATGGCGTCGACCTGCACGACGCCGTCGTCGGGAGCGCGCTGG
>JANNAY010001249.1:0-5280 GCA_031384945.1 Deltaproteobacteria bacterium | reverse complement strand
GTCCGCCGTGTTTGACGAGCTTCAAATTCACGCCCGTGACGCCGTAGTCGGCGAGAACGGCGACGTCGTCGTAGTCGGTGACGGCTTCGTCGGCGACGACGGGCACCGCCAGCGCGCTGCCCAGACGGCACAACGCCAACGTGTCCGCCGTCGACGTCGGCTGCTCCAACAGCTCGACGATGACGCCGATCTTGAGGCAGCGGTGAAACAGCGCCAACGCTTGCGCCTCGGTCTGTCCGGCGTTGCCGTCGAGGCGCACGCGCAGGCCGCCGGGCGGGTCGCCGACGCGCGCGGCGATGGCTTCGATGGCTTTGACGTCGTCGTCGAAGCCGCCGTCTGCGTCGCTGCGGCCGACCTTGACCTTGAAGATGCGAAAGCCGCGCTTCGCCCAGTCGACAGCGTTCTTCGCCATGTGCAACGGCGCAGCGATGGGGATGGTGATGTCGGTGTCGACGACAAACCCCCGCACCGGATCGCCTTTCGGCGACGAGCCGAGCAAACGGTGCATCGGCACGCCGAGCACGTCCGACCACGCAAAGAGCAGCGCGCTCTCGAGCCCCGCCCGCGCGACGCGCTCGAGGCCCGCATCGAAGAGGGCGCCATCGACGACGTCACGCAAGCCGCGGTGCCCGGCAAAGCGTTGACCGCGCAACGACGACGCCGCCGCCGACAGCGACGCCAACAGCTCAGGCTGATCGACCTTGGTCACGGGCGGCAGCGCGGCCGCTTCGCCGAGTCCGCGGCCAACGTTGCCGAATTCGTCTTCGACAACGACGTCGACCAACACGGCGCGGGTCGCATCGACGCGGCCCGAGGCGATGACGAACGGCTCGATCAGCGAAACAGAGAGGGGTTCGACGACGACGTCGACGATGCGCAACACGGCGCGCGTTCTAAAGCGGTTTGCCGTCTTTGTCGCAGCCGAAGAATTTCAACAGCGTGTCGCCGGGGACAGCCACGTCGACGGCCACGGTGCCGTCGTCTCTGACGTTGACGGCGCCCTGGTCGAGCAAGCCGGCCAATTCGTCGTCGCCGTTGGCCTGCGCCTGCTGCCGCGCCATCGAGATGAGGCCGCCGAGCGCTTTGCCCAGGTCTTTGCCTTCTTCTGGGCTGTTGGCTTCGATGTCGACGCTGAGGGCGGCAGCGTCGTCGACGGCCACCTGCAACCGTGTCTGTTTCACCACCGACAACAGCCGCTGCGCCGTCGGGTCTTTCTCGTTCGACAGCAGGTCGGTGAGAAAGGCCTTGCCGACCATGCCGTAGACCTCGCCGCCGACGAGCTCTTGTGGCAGTGCGCTGTCGGCGATGGCGCGCCCTTCGGCACGGTCGATGGCGGCTTTGACTTGTGCTTCGTCGAAGCCAGTGACGAGCAATTCGTCGCCGACCTTGCCGACGACCATGTTTTTGCCCCCCTCGTCTTTGACGGTGAAGACGCGGCCGCCGTCGCCGTAGGCCACGCCTTCGCCGACCTCGGGCGGCAGCTTGAGGTTCTGAAAAAAGCCCGAGACGGCGAGCACGTCTTTGTCGAAGCCAACGCGGTCGACGTCTTCGGTGACGTCGACGCCGAGGGCTTCTTTCAGCGTGTCGAGCGAGTTCGCGCCGTCGCCTTTGCGGGCCATCTCGCAAGCAAAGATCTTCTCGGCGATGGGCGAGTGGCGAATCGCGTTGACCTCGACGATGAGGGCGCCGTCTTTGCCGGGCGATCCGAGGGCGCGACCGAGCTTGTCGCGGCCCACCACGGGCGTCTTCGCGGTCGCCGTCGTCGTCGTCGTCGTCGCCGGCGTGCGCAGCTTGCGCCGCGCTTTCTCGCGCGGGTACTCGATCTGCTTGACGGCCTTGGGCTCGGTGGCGCCGCCGCCCGTTTGCAGCCGCTCTTCGCCGCAGCGGGCCAGGACGTAGGCTGTGGCGAGCAGGGCGAGGGCGAGCCCGATGAGCGCGGCGTTCTTCTTCATGGTGCGGCGACGCTACAGCGCGCGGGGCCACCTGCGAATTTCAGGCGGGATCAGCCGTCGTCGTCGACGTCGTCACCGTGGCCGTCGTCGAGGGCGCCGCTGTCGAACCAGCCGCGCAAGACGTCGACGAGGGCCTTGGCTTGCACGCCGGTGGTGAGCGTGAAGTGCTTGTCGACGATGAACTTGCCGCCGCGCTTTTTGTAGCGGCGCAGCGAGACCCGCGGCGCGCGCATCTCGCCCGTCGCCGGGTCGCGCTCGCGCGAGAGAAAGGCCACCGTCGCCCACATCGGCGACGCAGCCAGCACCTGCTTGTCGAGCTCTTCGACCTTGAGCGCGCCGTTCTCTTCGAAACGGACGGTGAGCTCGGCCAACGGATCTGCTTTCTTGTCGCCAAGTGTCATTGGGAGCGCTTTCTGATGCGATGCCATTGCCTTGTGTCAACGAACTGACCAAACCCTGACACGTGCCGCGTACATCATGCGGACCCGGGTGACACGCCAACGGGCTGTTGGGGTTCGACCCAAGAGCCAAGACCGATTTGACTGGAGCGCACGTGGCCGACGGCACCGAACCGCAGAAGCTGAAGATCACCTTCCCCAACGACTCGGCGTTTCAGAAAGACCTGCGCGCCCGTGTCGACGCCTACTTCGTCGAGAACAAGCTCGAGAAGGGCGCGACGCCGTTCATGTGGGCCAAGACGGCATTTTGGCTCTCGCTTGCCGCCGGCTCACTGCTCGCCGCCGGTCTCGCACCGGTGTCTGTGCCCGTTGCCATCGGGCTGTGGCTGCTGGCGGGCTTCGGCCTCGCCGGCGTCGGCTTCAACGTCGCCCACGACGCCATCCACGGCGCGACGTCGCCCAACAAGAAGATCAACAACCTGTTCTCGTGGTCGTTCGACGCCATCGGCGTGGCCTCGTCGAATTGGAAGATCGCGCACAACCTGCTGCACCACACGTACACGAACGTCCCCGGCGTCGACACCGACATTGAACCCGGCCCGTTCTTGCGCTTTCAACCTCATTCCAAATGGTTTCCCTGGCACCGCGCGCAAGCTGTGTATTGCTGGGCGCTCTACTGCCTGACGTCGATGTTGTGGGTCTGGCACAAAGACTACCTGCAAGGCATGCAGCCGCACCCCCGCACCGGTGCTGCGACCAGCGGCGCCGAGTGGGCCAAGATCTTCACCGGCAAGGCGATGCACATCAGCGCCTTTCTCGTGCTGCCCCTCGTGTTCGGACCGCAGCGCTGGTTCGTCACCCTGATCGGCTACTGCTGCTTGCACGCTGTCGGCGGCTTCACCCTCGCCATCGTCTTCCAGCTCGCCCACGTGGTCGAAGGCGTGCGTTTTCCCCAGCAGGTCGAAGGCAAGCTGCCCCGCGGTTGGATGGAGCATGAATTGCTCACCACCGCCAACTTCGGCAACTCGTGGATTTGCAACTTCATCACCGGCGGCCTCGATCACCAGATTGAGCACCACTTGTTTCCGATGATTTGCCACGTCCACTATCCAAAGATTGCGCCGATCGTGAAGCAGTGCGCCGAAGACCACGGCATCCCGTACCTGCACTCCGGCACCTTCCTTCAGGCCGTCGCCTCGCACGCCCGCGTCATCCACCGCATGGGACAGAACCGCGAGATCGCCAGCCTCGAAGTGGCGGTGCCGAAAGACGCCATCGTCAAAGCCGACCTCAACGCCGACGGCGTCGCCCTCGCCGCTTGATGGGTGGGGTGGGCGCTTCGCCTGCCAGCAGCACGCGTGCAGCAGGAGACCTCTTGCTGCACCCGTTCTCGTTGCTGAGCCTCGCGGGGCTCTTGCTCAACGACCACGTCTTCAAAGCCGCAGCAGCCGGAACCGCGTTCAACGTCGTCACCGGCAAAGCCTCTGACGTCTGCGGCGTCTGCTTCTTCGCCTTCTTGTGCGTCGCCGCCGTCGAGCTCACGCAATCGTTGTTCAAGCGCTACCGCGGCCCCGACGTCAAAGTCGCCGTCGTCGTCGCCGTCTGCGTCGCCGTCTTCTTCGCCTTGATGAAGACGCTGCCGTTCTTCGGCGACCTCTACGCCTGGTCGCTGGGAGCGCTGCAGTGGCCCTTCCACGCGCTGCGCGCCGGCGCGCTCGTCGCGGTCAGACCCGTCGCCCACATCGTCGACGCCACCGACGTCGTGGCCGTGCCCTGCGCCTTCGTCGTCGTCTACGTGCAGCGCCGAAGAGCCTCGGCCGCGCGGCTCAGGCGCGCGTGAGGGCTTCGAGCTGGGCGATGAGCGGCTGAACGCTCTGTTCGAACTCGCCCTTGTATTCGGCGGGGATCGGCTTCGCGTTCGGGAACTTCTGCGCGCCCGGGTCGACGTGCGCGCCGCTGCGCAGCATGCCGAAGTGCAGGTGCGGTCCCGTCGACATGCCGGTGGTGCCGACAAAGCCGATGAGCTGCTTCTGCTTCACGCGCGCGCCCTTCTTCAGGCCCTCGGCGAAGCGCGACAGGTGGAAGTACTCGGTCGAGATGCCGTTCATGTGCTGCACGAGAATCATGTTGCCGGCGGTGCTGCTGAAGCGCGCCTCGACGACGACGCCGTCAGCGACGGACCACACCGGCGTGCCGATGGCGGCGCCGTAGTCGACGCCTTCGTGCTTCTTGTTGCGGCCGAGCACGGGATGAAAACGCATGCCGAACGACGACGTCACGCGGCTGACTTCCATCGGGTTCTTCAAGAACGTGCGCTGCAACGAGTCGCCGTTCTCGTCGAAGAAGCCGCCGAATTTGCCGTCGGCGGTGGCGAAGTTGATGCCGCGGAATTCGGTGCCGGCGTTGACGTATTCGGCTGCGAGCACCTTGCCGTAGCCGAGAAAGCGGCGCTCTTCGCCAAGTCCCGCGTACTTCTTCTCGACGATGACCTTGAACTCATCGCCGGTGTGCGTCTGCCGGTAGAAGTCGATGTTCCACGCGAAGACGTCGACGAATTTGTTGACGAGGTTGGCGTCGCCGCCGGCGTCGAGCACGCCGTTGTAGAGGCTGCCTTTGATGGTGCCGGTGAGGCCTTCGACTTTGGTTTCGACGACCGCGTCTTCGACGAGCACGTCGTAGCGCGCCTTGCGCTCTTTCTTCACGCCGTCGTCGACGACAACAGCGCCAAGGTTCGAGGGCGCAGCGTCGGCGTCAGCGAGGCGCATGGCGACGATGGTGCGCGGCACGCCTTCGGGTGAGAGCGCGGCGAAGCCGAAGCGCGAGAGCACGCTGCCGTCTTTCTTCACGCTGAAGCGGGCGCCGGCGCGCAGCGAGCGCACGTCGAGGGCGCCCTTCAAGTCGCGCACGAGGTCAGAGACGTCGTCGGCGCG
>JANNAY010001240.1:0-3099 GCA_031384945.1 Deltaproteobacteria bacterium | reverse complement strand
CCGACGGCGCCGACTACGTCGCTGTCGACGACGGCCTCTACAAGTTCTGCCCCGACCTGCCGCGCACGCCGCTCAGAGAAGCCATCAGACGAGCGCTGGTCGCCGAAGAAGCCAGCGTCAGCACCGTCGAAGCCGTCGTCGAAGACCTCGTGCACCGCCTCTTCGGCGACGGGGCCCGCCTGTGACGCTCGCGCTCTTGGCGTCGTTGGCGTGGCTCACGGCCTTCATCGCCGGCAAGGTCACGGGCCACCTCTACCTCTTTCTCGGATCCACAGCGGCGTTGTGCATCGCGCTCTTTCTCTGGCGCGAGCCCAAGCTGCGCGCCCGCTGCAAAGGCGGCGTCGTCGACGTCGTCGCGGGCTTCGTCGTCGGCGGCGTCACGCTGCTGGCCACCTACGTGCTCTATCCGGTGTTCACCGGGCTCGTGCCCTCGCTCAGGGGCGAGGTCACCGCGCTCTACGTGCTCGCCGCCGTCACCCCCGCCACCCTCGCCGGCACCGTCGTCGTCGCCGTCGCCGAAGAGGTCATCTGGCGCGGGGCGCTGCTCGGCGCGCTCAAAGAAAAATACGGCGTGTTCTCTGTCGTGCTCGCCGCAGTTCCGTACACGTTGGCGCAGCTGGCCCCTGGCTCGCTCTGGCTCGCCGCCGCGGCCTTCGGGCTCGGCTGCGTCTGGGGACTGCTCGCCTGGTGGCGCCACAGCCTCGTCGCCCCCGTCATCGCCCACCTGTGTTGGACGCCGGTGGTGCTCGGCTTGAAGCCCCTCGTCGATTTGCCGTGACTCCTCAGAAAACCGCGCACGGGCAGGGCATCGCATCGCATCGCCCCGCCACACGCGTGCATGGATCACGTCGTGCAAAGCTGCGCCCATGACGTCGAGAAATGCCGGCCAGGCCCAAATGCCTACGTCGCTCCCAAAGCCTCGCTCCGTGGCATTTGGACGGCCGGCATGACCTCGCGAATGACCACGAGAAACGACGAGGGCCGCCTGCCGACGTCCACGCGCGCGGCCCGGCTCTCACTCTCGACCGCGCTGTTGTTGCCGCTGTGCCTGCAGTGCACATCCCCAACGTCGCGCGATCCGTTGGTGCGCTTCGAGACCTGCGACGAGCTCCAGCGCTTTCTCGAAGAGCGCTTGCTGCACCCTGAGAACGTCGACAGCAGCAGCGCTGTTGTCGGCTGCGCCTTCGACGCCGCGCTGGGTGCGCCCGAAGACATCGGCAACGAGCGCACCTTCACGACGACGAACACCCAAGAAGACGACGTCGACGAACCCGACTTCGTCAAGAACGACGGCGACCACATCTTCGTCTTGCGCCGCGGCCGCATGATCGTCGTCGACGCCTGGCCGCCTGAACAGGCGCACATCATCAGCGACACGCCCATCGAAGGCGTGCCGTTCACGATGTTCTTCGACGGTGCGCGCGCCCTCGTCTTCGCCCGCACCGTCGAGGGAACGCTGGCGCTGGTCTTCGACGTCAGCGATCGCGCGAACCCCATCGTTCGGCGCGAGGTGCGCGTCGGCGCCGAATTCGTCGACGCCCGCCGCGTCGGCGACGACGTCGTCTTCGTCGCCAAAGGCACAGCCGTGCCCGACGTCGGCTTGCGGCAAGAGCCCTTTCGCGACGACGAGAACCGCAAGGCGCTGCGCGCCGCCGGCCTCGGCTCGCTGTTGCCGCGGCTGCGCGACAGCGTTAGCGGCGAAGAGAGCGGCGAGAGCCGCGTCGCAGTGACATGCGAGAACAGCTGGGCGCCGCGCCACGCCGCGAGCACCGACCTGCTGATGACGTTTCGCCTGTCGCTCGTCGACGACCAGCGCCCCATCGAGAACACCACCGTCGTCGGCGCCCCCGGCAGCGTCTACGCGTCAACCGAGAACCTCTACATCATCGGCACCGAGGTCTTCGACGGCGGCCACTTCACCCCCGACTTCGCCGTCACGCGCATCCACAAGCTCGGCGCGTTCACCGCCGACAACGCCACCGAATACCGCGGCAGCGCCGTGCTCGAAGGCGTCGTCAAAGACGAGCTCAGCGTCGACGAAGACGTCGCCAGCGGCACGCTGCGCGTGGTCATCACCAAGAACGACGATGGCAACGGCGATCCATTGGCCAACAGCAGCGCGCTCGTCGTGCTCGGCGCCGCCGACGATGACCCGCTGCAACTCGAAGAGGTCGGGCGCGTCGACGACATCGGCAACGGCGAGGTCGTCGAGAGCGTCCGCTTTCTCGGCGAGCGCGCCTACGTCGTCACCTTCCCCTCCAACGACGAAGCCTTTGCCTTCGACGACAGCGGCACGCCGATCATCCCCTTCACCGATCCGTTGTTTGTCATCGACCTCAGCGACCCGAGAGCACCGCTGCGCCGCGGCGCGATCGAGGTCGACGGCTACTCGGCCTATCTGCATCCGCTCGACGACGATCACCTGCTCACCGTCGGCGTGCGCACGACGCCCAACGGCGCCTTTGATGGGCTGCAGCTGTCGATCTTCGACGTCAGCGATGCCGATCAGCCGTTGCTCACGCAGCGCGCGCTCTTCGGCGACGCCAACAGCGGCAGCGAAGCGCTCGTCGAGCGACACGCCTTTACCTACTTTCCCGAGCTCAAGACGCTGGCGCTGCCCTACCAGCACATCACCGACGACATCGTCGACCAGACCGCCCTCGTCGTCTTCGACGTCGACAAAGACGCGGGCTTTCGCTTGCGGGGGCTCATCGACCAACTGCCGCTCTACGTGGCGTCGCTCGAGACCTTCAACGCCGACCAGGCCCCGTGTGGCGCCGTCCGCCGCAGCGTGTTGATGAACGACCCCGACCTCGGCGGCTACGTCTACGCCGTCAGCACCGCCGGCATCACCGCTTCGCCGCTCGTCGACGAGCTGCCGGTGGTGAAGAGCGTGCCGTTTCCGCTGACCGCCGAAGAGCTGTGCGACTTCACGGGCTCGCCGCTCTGATGCTGTTCGTCGTCGTCGTTTCGCTGCTCGCGCCGCAGCTGCCCGTCCTCACACCGCTCACACCGCGCGTCGATGCGTGCCTGCAGCTCGCCAAGACCGACGCCGAAGCCGCCGTCGTCTGCCTCGACGACGTCGAGTTCGACGCCACG
>JANNAY010001224.1:0-6881 GCA_031384945.1 Deltaproteobacteria bacterium | reverse complement strand
GTTGTCGCCGCCTTCGCCCTGCATCGGCTCGATGATCACGCAGCAGACGTCGCCCTTCTTGATCTCGTTGCGCACGGCGACGAGGCACTCGATCTCGGTGCGCGTGAGCGCGTCGTTGTCGTAGTCGGCGGCGTCGGGGGTCTGCCCCGTCGTCCAGGCGGCGATCCATTTGTCGTCGACGGGCGGCTCTTCGCGCGGGTCGGCCCACTTCGGAAACGGCACGAAGGTCGCTTCGTAGCCCTTCATCTCGAAGGGCTTGCGCTTCTCGGCGTTCCACGTCGCGTGCAGCGCCGCCAACGTGCGGCCGTGAAAGCTGCCCTCAAAGGCAATCACACGCTTGCCGCCGGGGCCGTGCAGACGACAGAGGTCGAAGGCTTTTTCGTTGGCTTCGGCACCGCCGGCGGTGAACGACACGTGGCGGATGCCGGGCCAGCTCTGCTTGATCAAGAAGCGGCTGTAGTCGTCGATGACGCTGCGGTCGGCGCCGGGGCCTTCGGTGTCGGGGTTGGCGACGATGGCATCGCCGAGGTCGCCGTCGTCGAGGGCGCGCAAGAAGCGGCCGGCCGAGAAGCCGACACCGAGGGACGCGATCTGTGAGCCGGCGTCGAGCACCACGAGCGAGTCGTCGTCGATCGAGGCCATGTAGGCGCCGTCGCTCCACCCGAGGTCGATGATCGGCTCTTTCTTCTCTTTCGGCAGGTAGTCGCCGCGGTAGAGGCGCCGCAGCAACGCTTCGCTGCGCGGCAGCTTGCCCCCAGGCGGACGGCGAATCTGCTTCGGCATCAAGCGCAGCAAGAACACCGGGTTCTCTTTGACGATCTCGTCGAGCAGCGCCGTCACTGTGTTCAAGAACGCCTCGGCGTCGTTGCCGTCGGCGTCTTCGACCTCGGGCACCGTGATCACGAGGTGCGGCTCTTCGAGGCGCGCGTACGGCTTCAAGTCTTCGACGAGGTCTTCGGGTTCGAGCAGGTTGTCGGCGACGGTGAGGTCGGTGAGCTGCTCGAGCGGCACCATCACATCAGGACCGCGCACGTCATCGACGTAGACGCGGTAGCGCTCGAGCAGCGCCTCGAGGCGGTGGCGCAGTGCCTGTCGATCGAACTGCAGCTTCAGGCGCTCTTCGCCGGCGCGAAACGCGTTCTGAAACGGCGCCTCGACCTGCACTTCGCCGGGCTCACCGCGCAGCACGGCGACGGGAAAGGTCGCGAAGCGCACGGCGTCGACGCCAGCAGGGCGTTGGTTGCCCGACTTGGCGACGCCGCCGAAGGGCAGCTTGCCGCTGGCGTTGTTGGTCGAGCGGTTCCAATTGGTGCAGCCGCTCTTGGTGCGCTCGTAGAAGCGCTCAAAGGTGTTGGGGTCGACGGTGAACACCGAGTTGCTCAAGCCGAAGGGCAGGGCGTTGGTGCGGGCGATGGCTTCGTCGATGTCTTTGACGATCTCGACGGCGAGGTCGGGGCCGAACAATTCTTCGTCGAGATAGCCGGGCGCCGTGTCGCCGCTCAGCAGGTGGATCGACGGCGTCACGAACGCGCCGCCAGGCAGCTGCGATCCGGCCAACAGCGCTTCGCAGCCGGCGGCGACCGCGTTGCCGCGCAGCTTCAAGAAGCGCTCGAGCTGGTCTTTGGTCGCCAACGGACCAAACGACGTCGCCAGGTCCATCGGGTCGCCGGGTCGCAGCTCGCGCGTGGCCGCGAGCAGCGCGTCGAGAAAGCGCTCGGCCACCTTCTCCATCACCAACAAGCGCGATGTCGCCGTGCAGCGTTGACCCGCGGTCAAGAAGGCGCCTTGCACGACGGCGGCGAGGGCCTGCGGCAGGTCGGCGTCGTCGCACACCACCGATACGTTTTTGCCGCCCATCTCGAGCGCCGCGATCTTCCACGGTTGATCGAGGATCGCTTGCGCGATGGCGCGGCCCGTCTTCCACGAGCCGGTGAAGAGCACGCCGTCGATGTCTTTGTGTTCGACGAGGGCTTTGCCGATGTCGCCGGCGCCTTGCACGAGGTTGAACACGCCCGGCGGCAGACCGGCGCGCTCGACGCAGCGGGCGTAGAGCTCGCCGCACATCGGCACGATCTCGCTTGGTTTGACGACGACGCAGTTGCCCGTCGCCAGCGCGGGGATGATGTGCGAGTTCATCAGGTGACACGGAAAATTGTACGGACCGAGCACGGCGAGCACGCCCTGCGGGTGCGCGCGACGTTCGCCTTGCACGCCCTCGGGCTTGTGCACGGCGATGGCCTTCATGGCTTCGTCGTAGGTGAGGTTGATGCGCTCACCGAGGCCCTTGGCCTCGATCATCGCCTCGCGCAGCGGCTTGCCCATCTCGCGCACGATGGCTTTGGCGATGACGTCGGCGCTCTCGTCAAAGGCGGCCTTCAACGCCATCAGGTACTTCTTGCGGCCTTCGATGCCGAGCTCGTGCCAGCCGTGTTGCGCCTTGCGCGCGGCGGCGACCGCCTCGTCGACGTGGGCCGGAAACACCGGCACCTTGAACACGACGGCGTAGTCCTTCGCCGGATCCTTCGACGTGATCGTCGTCGACGACTCGCGGCCCTTCTTGAAGCTGCCGGCGATGAAGTCGCCGCGGCCCTCGCGGCCCGCGCCGTTGGGATCGGCCTCACTCGTCGTCATGGGGAGCGTAGAAGCGGTCATCGAAGCCTCCGTCAGCGTCGAACGCTTCGTTCGCGTCGTCGTCGACGCCTCGGCCATACACGAAGACGACGACGACGTCAGGCCGAATCCATGACGCGGGTCGCGCGGGCGGCTTGGTGACGACGTCGACGCGACGCGTTATTCAGACACCGCAACGATGAGACTTCGCAGACGTGGCTCGCTCTCGGTGTCGTCTTTGAGCTCAAGCAGTGGGAGCAGCTCGCTCCACACGAGCGCCATGTCGAGCTTCGATCCTCGTCGCGTGAGGATGCCGCGGGCGTCCATCCAGTCTTTGTCGCGACCGGCGAACACCTTGTGCACGAGCAGGTCTTCGGCGCTGCACGTCGTGATGACGCAACCCGGCTCGAGCTCGAACGCGCTCGCTCGCACCACCGAGCGCTCTTCAAGGGCATCGCGCCCAGGGCGACGTCGATGGGGACGCCGTTCGCAGCTTGCAAGAGCAACACGCGGTGCTCGAGGGCAAACGCGCGCGCATCAGGAAGTCGCTCGGCGAATCTGCTCAACAACTTGTCGATGAAGGGCGCCTCTTCACCGAAGCCCGTCACCAACGTGATGTCCACATCGTGTGTCAGCCTTTGGACGCCCCAGCGTTGGACTGCGAGCCCGCCAATGAAGCAGAAGGGCAGCGCCTCGCTTTTGCAAAAGGCGTCAACGTCAGCCGCGGCCTGGCCCAGTGGCGTCACGAACGGGGTGGCGCGGGTGCGGCAGGCACAGCACCACGCGCGCGCGCGAACAATCGCTGCTGCTCGACGAGACCTGAGCTCTCCCAACGGCCTGCGGGCAGCGTGGTCGGCAGAGAGTGCAGGGCGACGGTCGCAGCCTGTGCCGTCGCAGCGGTCAGCGCGCGCGCGTCTTCGTCGGCCACGCGCTGCAACGCGATCGCCGCTCGCCGCCACTGCGCCATCCATGCTGCTGCGAAAGGAGGGTGTTGCACGCCGTCAGCATAGCGTTTCGGCGAGGCGCTCACCAGCCATGTGACGTCGTCAGCGGGCGGGCTTGCTCACCTCGCTTCAGCAGGGCGTCGGCGGTGGGGCCGGCACGCACGCCAAAGTCGTGAACCTGCCACCTCGCGCGGCTCGCTACACTGCTGCCGTGAGCCGCAAACGAGAGCAACAGCGCGAGAACAAGAAAGAGCTGGCGCGCCAGCTCGGCACCACCGGCAAAGACGTGCCGCAGAACCTGCTCGAGAACGAGCGGGTGACGAACCCGCGCCTGTCGTCGCCCAGCCTCGTCGTCGTCGACATCGAGCGCGGCTTCTTTCAGAAGAAGTTGCCGGCGACGCTGCGTTGGTGCCTGTGGGTCAAAGACCCGAGCGGCGCGCGCTTCATCGGCGACGCGGTCTGCGACGTCGTGCTCGCCAAAGGTGACGTCGCCGTCGTCGTCACCGCCGACAACATCGCCGACGAAGTGCGCTACCGGCGGCCCGGCTCGTTCTTCGTCGGCGCCGTCATCGGCGAGGGCGACGTCACGACCGAGATCGGCGACGAGCCGGTCATCAGGGTGCTCACGCCGGGCGTCTACGTCGCCACCAACGTTATGGAGATCAAGGCGGTCGATCGTGTGCGTGAGCTGGTGCGCTTGCCCCTCGTCAGCGCCGACGGACGCCTGCGCGCGTCGCTGACGCTCGATGTGCGGCTGTGATCGTCAGCGGCGCCGTTCAGCTGCGGGGTCCGACGCGCTTGTTTGTGCGGCGCGAGACCAGCGGCGAGCACATCTTCTGCTGCGACCTCGACGTCTTCGCCCCGATCGGTGAAGACGCGCGCGCCGCCGTCGCTGTGCCGGTGCCATTGCTGCCCGGCTCTCACGTCTCGCTGCTCGATCTCACAGCGACGCCGCAGCTGTTTGACGAGCTCGAAGAGCACTTCGAGCTGCCGCGGCGCCGCCACGACGACTTCAGCGACGACGACGACACCCTGCCCCGCGAGCGCGGCGGGCCGTGCAGCGTCTCGCTCGCCGTCGGCCGCAGCGATCTGCCGCCCGCGCTGCAGGATTGCGTCGACGTCAGCGACGAGCGCGCTTTTGTCGTCGTCCGCTTCGCCGGCAGCCCGCCGCCCTTCGGCTTTCGCTTCTTGCCCAAAGACGACGCGCTGTTCTTTCCGACGCAGCAGTGGACGAACGGGCAACGCGACGCCGCCGCCGTCTTCGACCACGTCTTCTACGTGCAGGGGCTGCCGCTGCAGACGGGCTGGCACAAGTCGCGAAAGAAGACGCAGGCGCGCACCGCGCCAGCCCTCGCTGAATTCGTCGACGACAACCAGTGGATCCGCCGGCGGCGCATCCATGGACCGCACGAGAACGTCGACGTCTGGGTCGCCCTCGCGCAGCCGACGCTCGAGCCGCGGCCGGTGCCGGCGTTGTCGTTCGTCGAGCAGATGGGGCTCGATGTGCTCAGCGTCAGCGACAACGATCTCTGGGGCCTCGACGACGAAGACGACAGTCCCGACGCCGTCTTTCTCGCGCTCGAGCGCCGCCTCGTCGATCCGCGTTCGCGCTTGCGGGCCGCCGAAGAATTGTTGGCCCCCGACTTCACCGAGATCGGCACGTCGGGCACGCGCTACGACCGCGCCACGACCTTGTCGGCGATGGAGGCGTTGCCGCCGACGACGACCACCATCAGCGAGCTCGTGACGAGTCCGCTGTCGGATGAGCTCACGTTGGTGACCTTTCGCACCGCCGACAGCCGTCGCTCGTCGGTGTGGCAGCGCATGCCCAACGGTTTTCGCCTGCGCTTTCACCAGGGCACGCGCCTCACCTGATTTGCGCGCGTGTCGTCAGTGCATCCGGTGTGATCAGCGCAGCGTCGACGCCAACTTCGCCAGCGCCGTCGACGTCGGATCCTTCTGCGCGGCGCGGATGTCGGCGGCGTGCTGCAACAAACGGCGGTCGCGGGTGTGCAGTGCCAGGGCCTTGTCACTGGCGGCGCGCGCTTCGGAGAGACGGCCGAGCTTGAACAACACGACGCTCTCGACGTCGTCGGAGTAGACGCCGCCGCGGGACTTCTTGTCTTCGGTGATGAGCTGCAGCGCGCGGTCGAGGTCTTCGCCGCGCTCGGCCAACAAGAGCGCGAGGCCGCGGCCGTCGTGGGCGTTGCCGGTGTCTTTGGCTTTTGCGATGGCTTTGGCTGCGGCGTCGACGTCGCCTTGTGCGACAGCGATGTCGGCGACGAGGCGGGCGGTGTCGACGAGCGGCACGAGCTGCAACGAGCGCTCGGCCAACGGACGCGCCTCAGAGAGCTTGCCTTGATCCAAGAGCGCGCGCGCCTTGAGCGCGAGCGCCGCGGGGTGCTCGGGCACCTCTTGGAGCGCGCGGTCGCAGCCGGCGATGGCGCCGGCGACGTCGCCCTCGTGCCAAAAAATCGTGGACGCCTCGACGAGCACCCACGCCGAGGGCTCGCGGTTCTTCTGTCCGGCGCCGGCATCGATGGCGAGCCGGATCGACTCGAGGCTCGCGGGCACGTTGCCGTTCAACCAGTTCAAGTACGAGACGCGCGCGTACGACGGCAGGTTCGGCTTCTGGTCCATCATCGCGTCGGCGGCGTCAGCGGCGGCGCCGACGTCGCCGAGCTCGAGCTGCGCGTCCGCCAACACGCCCCACGCCATCGGATCGGCGCCTTGCTCTTTGGTCAGCGCCAGCGCGAGGTCGCGGGCGCCTTTGAAGTCGTGGTTGTTCAAGAGCACGAGCCCGCGCAGCTGTCGCGCGATGCGGCTGCCGGGTTCGACGGCGAGGGCGACCTTGGCGGCGGCGTCGGCGTGCAGGTAGTAGCCGGCGTCGAAGCTCTGTCGTGCCTTCTGCACCCACGCTTCGCCCAGCAGCACCCACAGGTCATGCTTGCGCGGCAGCTGTCGCACGCGACCCTGCAGCGCGCGCAGGTCGACGTCGACGGCGGCGTCGCCTTTGACGTCGAAGAGGGCGAGGGCGCGGTCGGCGGCGCTGCCGGGGAGGTCGTCGTCTTCTGCTTCGACGGCATCGACGGCGGCGACAGCTGCTCCGTTGTTGCCGCAGCCGGCGCAGCCCCCGACGAAGGGCACGGCCACGCAGGGGATGGCGAAGCCAACGGCGAGGAGGAGGGAGCGCGAGGGCGTCATGGCTCATGGTACGACCCAGCCCCGCCTCAAGCCGACCGGGCCAGATCGCCCCGACGTGCGTACCTCACAGCGTCACAGAAGAAGGCCTGCCATGAAGAGCTCCACCGTCGTCGCTGTCGTCGC
>JANNAY010001218.1:0-2023 GCA_031384945.1 Deltaproteobacteria bacterium | reverse complement strand
CGGCGCCGACGAAGGACTCCTCGGTGTCGACGTCCTCGGCCGCGGTCGCTTTTTTTTTTAGCCGTCGCGGCAGGCGATGGTCTTATTCGCCGCCCGCGCCGGCGCCGGCCCCCGCGTCGACGACAACGGCCGCGTCGTCTTCGCCGCCGCCGCCGCCGGCGACAACCTCGACGTCGTCGTCGGCCCCGGCTTCGGCGGCGAGGTCCACTTCGTCGTCCGCAGCCACGACGACAACGGCGCCTGGCGCGGCGGCGCCCTCGACGTCGTCATCAACGGCACCGGCCGCTTCGTCGTCGAGACCAGGGTGAACGTGCCCGCGAGCTCGTGGTCGGTGCAGCTGTTGCCGAAGACCGGCGTGCCCTGCCCCGACCACGTCTGCGTGAGCTTGCTGGGCGACTGGCCCCGCTGACGAGCAGTTGACGTCGCAGCTGCGCTTGGTAGGACACCCGCAGTCACGCGCAGCGTGAGACGTCTCTCGGTCATCGATCGCCCTCTGACCGACGGCGTCACCAGCCCAGCAACCACCTTGTGGCCGCCGGACTGGACCCGACCTGGTTCTCAGGTGGGTCCTGCGCCGCAGAGTTTCGTTGGCCGAACTGTTGGAGCGTGTCGTGTCGGAGTCCGAGCCCTTTCTCCAGCCTTTCACCGGTGTCGAAGAGCAGTTGCGCTCGATCATCGAGCCCGTGATCGCGCGCGAGAACCTTGAGCTCGTCGTGCTCACGCTCGTGCGCAGCAAGACGCAAGACATCCTGCGTCTCAGCGTCGACCGGCCCCATGCTGGCGTCGTGCCCGGCCAGGGCGTGTCGATGAAAGAGCTCGAGCAGCTGAACCGCCTGCTCGGCGACATGCTCGACGTCGAAGACAACAACCTCAAGATCTTCAAAGAGCGGTGGGAGCTCGAGGTCGGCAGCCCCGGCGTCGATCGCCCGCTGACGAAGAAGAGCCACTTCAAAGACGTGCTCGGCGTGAAGATCAAGGCCCGGCTCAAGCAGCAGGCCAAGAGCCTCGTCGGCAAGCTGTCGGTGGCCGACGACAACGGCATCGTCGTCGCCATCGACGGCCACGACGAACGCGTCGACTTCAACGACGTCGACCACGCCCACGTCGTCTTCGAATTTCAAGACCCCGAGAAACCCGGCAAGCCTGGAAAGGGCTCGAAGCCGGGCAAGAAGAAAAAATAGGAGCCCCCGATGACCGAAGAAGGAATTGAGACATTCAAGCTCAACGCCGTGCTCGAGGCCCTCTCGAAAGAGAAGTCTCTCGACAAAGAAGTCCTCATCGACGCGCTCAAGCAGGCAATGCTGACCGCCGCCAGAAAGAAGCTCGGCCTCACCGCCGACCTCGAAGCCCGCTACGACGACCTGGCGACGATGGAAGAGGTGCTGCAGCGCCACGGGCAGTTCGCCGTCCTCAATAAAATGAAGGAAGGCGAGAAAAAAGAAGCCGTCGGCATGGTCCGCGTCTACGAATTCAAGAAGGTTGTGAAAGACGTCAGCAACGCTTCGATCGAAATCTCTTTGCAAGACGCCCGTCAGCAAGACCCCGGCCTCGGCGACGAAGACATCGGCATCGACCTTGGTATCGAGGTCTGGTCGAAAGAGTTCGGACGCATCGCTGCCCAGACCGCCAAGCAGGTCATCATTCAGCGTGTGCGTGAAGCTGAGCGCAACACCGTCTTCAATGAATACAAAGACCGCAAGGGCGAGATCGTGTCGGGCATCGCCCGCCGCTTCGAGCGCGGCAACGTCATCGTCGAGCTCGGCCGCGCTGAGGCCGTCTTGCCGATCAAAGAGCAGATCCCGCGCGAGAACATCCGCACCGGCGACAAGGTCGTGGCCTATGTGCTCGACGTGCTCGAGATGGCCCGCGGTCCGCAGATCGTGCTGTCGCGTTCGCACCCGAACCTCGTGGTGAAGCTCTTTGAGCAGAACGTCCCCGAGATCGCCGACGGCGTCGTCACCGTCGAAGCCGCCGCCCGCGAAGCCGGCGTCAGAACCAAGATCGCCGTCCGCAGCCGCGACAG
>JANNAY010001169.1:0-1795 GCA_031384945.1 Deltaproteobacteria bacterium | reverse complement strand
GTAGACGTGTCCGGGGGTATCGATCAGGTTCAGGTTGTAGGTGATGCCGTCTTTGGCTTTATAGAAAAGACGGACAGCCTGCGCCTTGATGGTGATGCCGCGTTCGCGCTCCAGGTCCATCTTGTCGAGAAACTGCGACTGCATCTCGCGCGCGGTCACCGACCCGGTGGCCTCGAGGATGCGATCGGCGAGGGTCGACTTGCCGTGGTCGATGTGGGCGATGATTGAAAAATTGCGAATGAGCTCTGACGCCATCGCCAAACGTTCTGCGGACTGTTTTCCCCGACGTCAACGTCTCCGACGACGAAGCCCGAGCAGCGCCAACACGATCACCGCAGACGACGAGGTCGACGTCGCTGCGCAGCCGCCTTCGACGACGGGTCCGTTTTTGATGACGACGAGGCCGGGGCCTTTGTCGGCTTCGGGGCCGATGGGTTCGATGGGGTCGTCTTCGACGACGGGGGCTTCTTCTTCGTCGTCGACAACGGGTACGTCTTCGCCTTCGCCTTCGCCCACGACGGGTTCTTCTTCTTCTTCGACGGGCACGTCGACGACGTGGGGGACGGCTCTGAAGGCGTCAAAGACGATGGCTTTGGCGGCGGCGTCGACGGCGCCGTAGTTGTCTTCGACGACGACGACGAGGCCGGCGGCGCCGATGTGCACGGTGCCGAGGCTGACGCTGTCGGCGTTGACGCTCTGGTCGACGACGACGACGGTGCCGCCGACGACGTATCTGACGGCGGCGTAGGCGGCGAATGCGGGGTCGAAGAGGGCGTCGACGTCGTAGTCGCCCTCTTCAGCGACGTTGATGGTGGTCTGCGCCCAGTTCGACGGGGCGTCGTTGACCCAGGCGTTGGTCCAGAAGAGCTGGCCGCCTTCGCCGCTGGCCTCGGCGCGCCAGTACTGCGACGGACCGAAGCGGCGCTGGCACGGACCGTCGTCGACGACGCCGCCGCCGGCGGGCAGCGCGGGGCAGGGCGCGTTGACCTCGTTCGGACCGGTGGGTGCCCCGTACCAGGCGAGGTTCTGCGCGGCCGCCTCTTCGTTGATCTCGACGTGCAGGTGGTCGACGTGCGGGTTCTCACCCGAGTAGCCGCGCACCCGCGATCCGGGCGCTCGCGACGTCGACCAGATGGTGCTGTCGAAGATGATCAGCTGCAGGCCGAGGGCCTCGGCGTTCTGCATGAGCCAGGCGGCGATGGGGTCGCCGGCGCCGTTGTCGGCGTCGCCCGAGATGGTCGGCAGCATGATGTCGAGGGCGCGGCCGGTGCCGTGCAGCGACATCGAGTTGGTGCCGGCGATGACGCGGCAGTTGTAGCCGCCGATGCTGTCGACCTGCGGAAACGCCTCGATGATGACGTCGCGCAGCGTGCGCGCGCCTGCGGTGAGGTTGCCGCTGCAGTGAGCGCCGTTGTCCCAGGCGGGGGCGCCGTCGTACTGCACCGTCTGCGTGTCGGCGTTGGCGACGACGACGGCGGCGGGGCTCCACGCGCCGCTGACGCGCTCGGCTTGAACCACTTTGCCCTGGCCTCTGACCAGGTCGGCGTAGTCGTGGTCGTCGCCGTCGCCGCCTTCGACGTCGAGGTCGACGGCGCAGCCGCTGCTGGCGCCAACGAGAGCGAGGGAGACGGCGAAGGCGAACCCGACAACGACGCGCTTCATGGGATCTCTTGTGTCGCGAACGGCGGTTCGCGGCCTCGGTCAAGCGGCGGATGACCGCTTGGTCACGGTTTCTCCGAGATGGGACGGTCCGCCAAAAGCCCGAGGACGAATTGCGCGGACCGTCCCATCTCGC
>JANNAY010001163.1:0-4386 GCA_031384945.1 Deltaproteobacteria bacterium | reverse complement strand
CGCGCCGAGCTGCAGGCCCTGACGTCCCGCCTCTCTGAGGTCGAAGCCACCGCCGCTGCCGCCGTCAAAGCCCTCAGCGACGACCTCATGGCCGCCCG
Organism: Deltaproteobacteria bacterium; assembly: GCA_031384945.1. GTDB lineage: Bacteria > Myxococcota > UBA727 > UBA727 > VGSZ01 > VGSZ01. The sequence continues at coordinate 4,288 of JANNAY010001163.1, read as the reverse complement.
CGACGACGCCGCCACCGCCAGAGACGACGCCAACGCCGACGCCGCTGAAGCCAACGCCGCCGTCGCCAAAGCCAACGCCGACCTCGCCCGAGCCCAAGAAGACGCCGCCGCCGCCAAAGCCGCCCTCGAAGCCGACCTCGACGTCGCCAAAGCCCACGCCCTCGACGGCGCCGTCAGAGTCAGAGACGCCGAGACCCGCGTCGCTGCCCTCGACGCCGGCCTCAGAGACGCCGAAGGCCGCGCCGCCCGCGCCGAAGACGACCTCGCCGCCGCGCAGCAGCAGCTGGCAAAGGCCAACGCTGACCTCGACGTCGCGCAGAAGAAACTGGCCCACGCCGACGCCGAGCTCGACGCCCTCCAACAGCAGCTGGTGCAGCGCGACGCCCACCTCGCCGCCGCGCAGGCGAAGCAGGCGCAGGCCGACGCCGACCTCGATGCCGCGCGGGCGACGCTGGCGAAGTACGACGCCGACCTCGACGCCGCCGCGCAGAAGCAGGCGAAGAGCGACGCCGACCTCGACGCCGCGAAGAAGCAGCTGGCCAAGAACGAGGTCGATCTCGACGCTTCGCACCAGCAGCGCGTTGCCGACCTCGAGGTGGCGAGAAAGCAATTCGAGGCGACGCAGCAGAAGTTGGCGAAGAGCGACGCCGACCTCGACGCCGCGCACAAGAAGCTGGCGAAGAGCGACGCCGACCTCGACGTCGCGCACAAGCAGCTGGCGAAGAGCGGCGCCGACCTCGACGTTGCGCACAAGCAGCTCGCCGCCGGGCAGAAGCAGCTCGAGGCGACGCAGCAGAAGCTCGTGAAGAGCGACGCTGACCTCGACGCCGCGCAGAAGAAGCTGGCGCAGGCCGAAGCCGCGCTCGACGCCGCGACCAAGCAGCGCACCAAGGTCGAAGCCGACCTCGACACGGCGTGGAAGCAGCTGGCGCGGGGCCAGTCGATCCTCGACGAGCGCACCGCGGCGCTGGCCGAGCGGACCGCCGCGCTGGCCGTCTTGCAGTCGCGGGTCGACGCCGCCGACGTCAGCCTCGCCGAGCTGTTGAGCGAGCGCGAAGCGCTGCAGAACCGCGCCGCCATCGCCGAAGGCGAGGTCGCCGCCATCACCGCCAAGCTCGTCGCTGCCGAAGGCGCCTACATCGAGGTCGACGACCAGCTGAAGCGGGCGCTGCGCGACTTCGAGAGCCTCGGCAAAGCGAAGGGCGACGAAGCGACCCAGCTGGGGGCGCGGGTCGACGACTTGTCTGTCGAGCTGACTGCCGCAAACGAGCTGTTGGCCGAGCGCGAGCGCGGGCTCGAAGACGCGCGCACGCGGGCGCTGAAGAGCGAAGAGCGCGTCGTCGACCTTGAGGCGCAGCTGCTGCAAGCGCGCGTCGCGTTTGACGATCTGGGCAACGGCAAGTCCGAAGAGATCGCGGTGCTGCAGGGACAGCTCGACGAGCAGATCGTAGAGCTCACGCGCGCCAACGAGCTGCTGCGCGAGCGCGAGCACGCGCTCGAAGACACGCGCCACAAGCTCTCTGAGACCGAACAAAAAGCCCGCGACTACGACGCCGAGCGGGCACGGCTCGAGAAAGTGCTCGTCGACAACGCCGCCGAGCTCACGCTGGTGCAGCGTGGCCTCGACATCGCCGTCGAAGACAAAAAGCGCGCGCAAGCCGAAGCCGACGACGCCGCCCGCGAATTGGGCGCCGCCCGCGCCGGTGCCGGCGACGAGCTGCAGCGCGCGCGTTCGCTGGCGTCTGAGCTGTCATCAGAGGTCGAGACCACGCGCGCGTCGCTCAAAGACGCCGAAGACGACATCCGCGGCCTGCGCGACAAGCTCGCCGACGCGGCGGGACACGAGAAGACGCTGCAGTCCCGCATCGACGGCGCCGACAACGTCGTCGCCGGCCTGAAGGCGCAGCTGACGAAGCTCACGGCCCAGCACGAGCTCGTCGATGCCGCCCTGCACGAGGCCCGCGGGCTCTTGTCTGTGGAACGTGCCCGTGGCGACCTGTTCCACGACGAGCTCGACGAGGCGACGCAGACGTTGGCGCGCGAGCACGCGCGCGGTGAGCTGTTTCGCGCCGAGCTCGAAGAGGCGCAGGTCGCGCTCGGTCAACTGCGCGCGCAGCTGCGCGACGCCCGCGACCACGGCGTCGAGGTGCAAGCGACCCTCGAGAACATCTCGAAGAGCGCCGAAGGCGAAGCGGTGCGCGCCGACGAGCTGACCGATCAGCTCGACGAGCTGCAGAAGATGTTGGCCAGCGAGCGCGACCGCCGCGCGGCCACGCAGAGCGACCTCGACGACGCCCAGCGCCAGGCGGCCCGCGCCGTCGCCCGCGCCGCCGAACTGTCGGGTCAGCTCGACGACGCCCAAGAGACCTTCTTGTTGCGCCGCGCTGCCCACCAGAGCGACCTCGACCGCCTCATCGGCCACCGCCTCGCCGAGAAGCAGGCCACCGAGCGGCAGCTGAACGACCTGCGCGCCGCCGTCGCCGACGGTGACGCCGACCGCGCCGGCCTCGCCGCCCGCCTCAAGGTCGCCGAAGAAGCCCACGCCGCCCTGGGCAACAAAATCGAAAGCAGCGCCGAACACGCCGCCCTCGTCGACTCGCTGCGCACCGAGATCGAAGGCCTGCGCTCGTCGCTCGAGATGGCCCGCGAAGATGCCATCGAGGTGCAGAACACCGAGCGCGAGGCCGTGATGCAGGCCAAAGAAGCCCTCATGCTCGTCTCTGCCGAGCGCGACCGCTTGCAAGAGAACGCGTCCCTCGACCTCGCCGCCAGAGACGGCGCCCAAGACGAACGCGACGCCGCCGTCGCCGACCTCAAGGCCGCGCAAGACTCGGCGAAGCTCGAGGCCCGCCGCCGTGGCGACCTCGAGATTGAGCTGCAGCGCCTGCAGGCCGAGGCGGCGAAGGCGTCTTCGTCGGCGGCTTCTGCTGACGACGTCGCAGCGCTCAAAGACAAGCTCGAGCAGCTCGAAAAGGCCTCAAAAGCCAAAGACGCCAAGATCGCCGAGCAGGCCGACCGCATCAACCGCCTGACCGAGCGCATCGTCCGCACCGAAGGCCTCGCCTAGCGCCTCGCCCGGCCTCGATCTTCAACCCGGGTTGTGGGCATTCCCAACCCGGGTTGTGGACCACCGCACCTCGAGCTTCGAGGTCCTCTGCGGCCGTGCGCAGCACATCCACAATTCTGGCCGGCCGCGGCGGGAGCGCCCGCTGGCGGGCTGCTCGACGACAAACCACCTCCTGCGCAAGAAACATTGGGTCACCCCCGATCTTCGGGGGCAGGGGGCTCCGCCGGCTTCTGGCTCACTCCGCAACGCGGCCAGGTGGCCAAAGCTCAGTCGAGAGCGCGGGTCGGCTGGACGGTGATGCGCGTCGACATCGCATGCGTCGCGCCCGGCGACAGCGGCACCGGCGCCGGCTGAACATTGGCGGCCTCGACGCAGACGAAGGAGCGCCAGGCGTCGCCGCCGAGGTCGGCCATGGCGGTGGCCTTCACCAACCACGGGTTCCACACGACGGTGGCCGACGAGCCGGTCTTCTCGATGCGCAGCGTGCGCGCGAGGCCGGGGTCGTCGACGACGACGGTGCTGCGGGTGTTGAGGTAGACGCGGTCGGTCTCGCCGCTGAGCTGCAGCGGCTCGCGGCCCTGGTGCTTCTTCTGGCCGCCGTCGACCTTGTCGATGAATTCGGTGCCTTCGAGGCCCGTGATCTTCACCTTTTCGACGTTCGACACCGTCAAATACGTGTGCAGCGCCGCCTCGTAGTCGAAGGCGCTGTCGTCGACGTTTTTGACTTCGAGGGTGGTGTTCAACGTGGTGCCCAACGACGCCACGAGGCGCGCCTCGAAGGCGTGCGGCCAGATGGCGAGGGTGTCGTCGTCAGAGACGAGCAAGAAGGTGACCTCGATGCGGCCGTTCTCTTCGAGGTCGACAGACTCGACGTGCCACGGCCGCGTGCGCGCGAAGCCGTGCGCCGGCGACGCTTTGCCGCCGGGCATCGTGTCGTTGGTGCGTCCGCCGAACCACGGCCAGCACACCGGGATGCCGCCGCGGATGGCCTTGCCGCCGCCCCACAGCGTCTTTGGCGAGCAGAACAAACCGGGACGCGACAGCGCGCGTCCGTCGGGCCCCGCGACCAGCGGGTTCCACGTCGCCACGTGGGCGGCGTAGGCCGAGACGCGGGCCTCGCACTGCTCGTTCTTCACCTCGAGGATCGGGCCCGAGCTGACCCCTCCGCCAGCAGGGGTGGGACCGTCGACCCAGCGGCAGCCGTCGACGACGTGGTGTTCG
>JANNAY010001145.1:0-2605 GCA_031384945.1 Deltaproteobacteria bacterium | reverse complement strand
CGCTGAGTCCTCCTCGGTCGTGGTGTCGTAGCTACGACGAACGGGGCGGCCGAAATCGACAGCTACGTTCCGTCGAACTTCGGCGGGCGCTTCTCGCCGAACGCCGCCAACGCCTCTTTGCGGTCTTCTGTGTAGAGCGTGACCTCGTAGGCGCGCGTCTCGAGCAGCAGGCCTTCTGAGATGCCCGTCGACAGTCCACCGTCGATGGCGGCCTTGGCAGCTTCAACGGCGATGGGCGCGCACTTCGCGATGTCGCCGGCGAGGGCGAGGGCTTTGTCGACGGCGCCGCCAGCGGCGACGACGTGGTTGACGAGGCCGTAGGCGGCGGCGTCGTCGGCGCTCAGCTTGCGCGCCGTGAAGATCAGCTCTTTCGCCTTCGCCGGACCGATCAAGCGCGGCAGGCGCTGCGTGCCACCAGCGCCGGGGATGATGCCGAGCGCGCACTCGGTGAGCCCGATCTTCGCGTCTTTGCCGAGCACGCGCATGTCGCACGCGAGGGCGAGCTCGCAGCCGCCGCCAAAGGCGACGCCCTCGACGGCGGCGATGGTCGGCATGGGCAGCCGCTCGACGAGGTCCATGATGCCGCGGATTCGGCGCAAGAACGCCCGCACCTCGGTGGGTGACATGGTCGCGCGCTCTTTCAAGTCAGCGCCGGCGCAAAACGCCTTGGCGTTGCCAGCGAGAATGAGCGCGCGCAGCTCACGCCGCACCGCCGCTTTCTCGATCTCGGTCCACAGCCCCTCGAGCAGCCCGCGCGACAGCGCGTTCATCGCCTCAGGGCGGTTCATGGTGACGACGAGGGCAACGGCGTCGTCGCCAACGGACTTTTCTTCGAGTTGAACGAGGCTCATGCGACGAGGCTCCGAGGGTGACGCGCAGGCTTTGCGGAGAGGAACCCTTGGAGTGTCGCCTGGCGGATCATGACGACGAGGCGATAGCGCTACTTCTTGAGCTTCACCAGCCGCGACGACCCCGCCGGATCGCCGAGAAACTGCGAGAACAGCTCTTCATCGGTCAGCGGCGGCGGCGCGTCTTTCTTCTTCGACGGACCCCGCTCTGACGACGACGACGACGCGGCCTGCGAGAACTTCTCGAGCACGACATCTTCATCGACGGCGTCGACAGCCTCAGCAAACAGCTCAGCGTCAGACTTCTTCTTCGGCGGCGGCGGCGCAGGCTTCGGCGCGGCCTTCGCCGGCTCGGGCTTCTTCAGCGTCTGCTTCGGAAACGGATCTTTCTTCGTCGGCTTCTTCGACGCCGGCTGCGGCTGCGACGACTTCGACGACGACGACGGCTTCGCAGACGCCGGCGCCTGCGTCTTCTTCCACTGCTTCAGCTGGTCTTCGAGCGAGCCCATGGCAGACCTCAAGCGTCAGATATCAATGACGTTGGGGTCGCGCGGCGAGATGTCGATGATGGCGACGCGCGCCGGCGACGGACCCCCACCCTCATCAGCAGGAGGCGACGACGACTGCGGCAGCTCGATGCGAGACGATCGGACGCGCTCTTCTTCTTCGCGTCGCGAACGTTCTTCTTCGAGCTCTTGAATGATCCACGGAGGAAGCGGCACGACCACATTGTGCCAACCGCGGTGGCGCCATCGCAAGTCTGCTGACGTCCGAGCTAGGTTGCGCGCCATGCGCGTCGTTTCGCTCGTCTTGGCCGCCACCTGTGTTTTCGGCTCACAAGCCGGTTTCGCCGCATCCGGAGGCCCCAAGACCCGCTCGATCCTGGTGTTGGAGATGAAGGGTGACCCGTCGGTGGTCGACGCCGCGACCCTCAACACCATCACCTCGACGATCTCGGTGTCGGTGTCGAAGCGCAAAGGGCTCAACGTCTTGACCGCGCAAGACGTGAAGAACCTCGTCGACGTCGAGGCCCAGCGCCAGATGCTCGGCTGCACCGCCGGCAGCGAGAGCTGCCTCGCTGAAGTCGCCAACGCCATGGGCGCCGAGCTCGTGCTCTCGGGCGACGTCGGCAAGCTCGGCTCAAGCTACGTCATCAACCTGCACCTGTTCGACGCCGCCAAGGCCAAGTCGGTCGGCCGCGACAACGTCGTCGTCGCCGACCTCGCGCTCTTGCCGCAAACCCTCGACGCCTCGATCGCCGGGTTGCTCACGCCCATCACCGGCGAACAGGGCCTCACCACGAAGTCGTCGGGCGTATCGATCCCGATCGTCGACACCAACGCGCTCAAGACCAGCGGACTCAAGGCCATCAACATGCCGGCCGAGAACGCCCTCGAGCACGCGATGGACATGCAAGACGACCCGAACGCCAAAGCCGACGTCAAACGAGACGCCTGGTGTGCGTTGGCCCAGGTGCCTGGTTCGAACCCCTACCTTGGTCCGGCGCAAAAGGCCTGCGACGAGTGGAGCTCGTATGTCACCCAGAGCGCGCAGCTCGAGCAGAGCCTCGCCGCCGACTACGACACGCTCGCCAGCTTCTTGTTGCTGAAGCGCAAGACCAAGCAGCAGAAGCTCGAGGCCGTCGACGCGTTTTTGCAGTCGTACTCGCGCCTCGACAACGACGACGTGAAGGCTGTGCAAGAGGCGCGTCGCCGCCTCGCCGACGGCGACGACGCCACCCTGAGCGCGCGCCGCAG
>JANNAY010001144.1:0-4717 GCA_031384945.1 Deltaproteobacteria bacterium | reverse complement strand
CAGGGCTGTCCGTCGGCCGGCGGGGCGGCGCAGACGGCGGGGTCTTCGTTGTCGTTGCAGATGAGGCCTTCGGCGCACGAGAAGTCGATGCACTCGTCGCCGACGCCGGGCGGGGCGACGCACTCGTTGTTGTCGTTGCAGACGGCGTCGTCGGTGCAGCGGCCGCCGACGCAATCGCCGCCGACGCCGTTGACGGCGGTGCAGACGCCTTCGTCGGCGTTGGCGCCGGGCACGCAGACGTTGGTGCCGGAGAGCTGGTTGATGCACCAGGCCGTCGGGTTCTGTTGATCGGGCTCGCAAGCCTGGCCGGGTTGAGCGACGGCCATCTCGACGCAGACGGCGCTCACGCAGGCGAGGCCGGTGTTGATGTTGCCGCAGCCGTCTTCTTCGTTGCAGGCGTCGCCGGCTTCTTTGGCCGCGGGCGTGGCGCTGTCGGCGGTGCAGACGGCGGGGACTTCTTCGTCGTCGCAAAAGGCGTCTTCGCCGCAGGCGTCTTCGAAGGGGTCGCACTGCGCGCCGACCGCGAGGGGGGCCTGGCAGACCGGGTCGTTGCCTTCTTCGTCGCCGACGCAGACGAGGCCGTCGGCGCACTCGTTTTCGCAGGCCTCGCCGTCGCCCGGGGGCGTGCCGCAGGTGCCGCAGGTCTCACCGTCGCCGTTGCAGATGAGGCCTTCGACGCACTCTTGGCTGCTGGCGCAGCCTTCGCCGCTGGCGCGGTTGCCTTCGAAGATGCGGTTGCAGGCGCTGTCGGCGCCGCCGAAGACCGCGGCGGCGCAGGTCTCGAACTCAGCGATGCAGGCCGCGATCTCTTGCTTGTTGAGCGTGAGGGCCGGGTTGTCGACCGATTGCTGCAGGCTCGCCTCGACCGACTCGCGCTGGAAGCTTGCTGTGAAGTTCGCGGTGAGCAGCGGCTCGTACTTCTCGATCTCGCCGAAGGGCTTGCACTCGTCGAAGAATTTGACGAAGGCGTCGACGAGGTCGTCGAGCTCGGCTTCGGCGGGTTCGCCTTCACCCTCGCCCTCTCCGCCTTCGCAGGCGGTCAGCCCGGGCAAGAACGTGGCGGCGACACACAAGGGAATGAACAAACGAAAACGCATGTGGTGGCCTCTCTTTCGGACGGGACCGTAGACCACCTGCGACTTCGGCGCTTCGTGCGCCTGCTCACTCGCCCTTCGCGAACCAGTAGAGAAAGCGCGAGCTCTTCTGCGGCGTGTGTCCCATGCCGCAGGCGATGCCGACGTTGTCTTGGTCGCCTTCGACGTCGACGCCGCAGCCGCCGCCGCGGGCCCACTTCGAGCCGCGGATGCGGTTCACCTTCAAGCGCTGCTCGGCGGCCTGTTGCACGCTCAACAGCTCGCCGCGCTGCACGAACAGCGACGCGCTGTCATCGACGGTGGCCGACGGGCGTTTCTGTCGTGCAGCTTCGGTCTGCGCCACGCGCTTGGCCAACAGCGGACGCGCGGCAGCGCCTGTAGCGCCGAAGACCGCGGTCTCGATGAGCGCGCCGACGATGGCGATGCGCTGATCAGAGATGGCGTTCTCTTTGTCGAGGCGCTTCTGCCAATCGTCGCCGCCGCCACCACGGCGCCATGTCTCTTCATAGGTCGGCACGGTGGCCGTGAACGCGCGCGCCGCGGCGGGCACGCTCTCGGTCTCGATCAACACGAACAGGTCGGTCTCGGCGACGACGACGTTGTGGAACGGCTGCAGCGCCGCCACGGTGGCGCAGACGACTTCGACGCAGCCGAGGGCGGCCCACGTCGCGGCGCTGCCGTGGTTGAGCACCTCGCCCCACAGCTCGCCGCGCTGGTACTTCTGGCCGCCGTCGGCGGGCACGAGGATGACGAGCAGCGGCTTGCCCACCGACACGGCGGACTGCCACGCCGCCGTCAGATCGTCGGCGCCAGCGGGCACCTCGGCGCAGTCGGCGCTCTTCATCGCGGGCGGGCAGGCGAAGGCCTTCTGCAAAAACGACGGCAGCACGACGGCGGCAGCGGCGCCGCCTGAGAAGCGGGAGACGAAGTCACGGCGTTTCACAGCGCACCTCCACCGGTCTGCACGAGCACGAGCTGTCCCACCTGCAGGGTCTGTCCGACGCTGTTGGACGAGAGCGTGCCGAGCACGTTGCCGGCGTCGTCTCTGACGTCGTCGCCCTCGAGGTGCCACTTGAACGTCGACGGCGCCCCGCCGATGCAGCGGCTGCCGTGTCCGGCGGCGTCGAGCACCACGACGTTGCCGCCCTCTGCAGCCGGCCCGCGCCAGACGCCGACGGCCAGGCGGGCGTCTCTGGCTTCGACGACGGTGACTTCGACAACTTCGTCGTGGGCGGTGACGTCGTTGACGGCGGCGAAGAGGCCGGCGGTGCCGATGGCGCCGCAGAGGACGTAGACGACGACGGCGATCCGGCTGCTCTGGGGCGGTGGCAATTCGCGCGGGCTCATTAGGGGGACCTCTTGCTGGGCGTTCTCGGCGGGCGTGCGGCGGGACGTGCGGCGGGACGTGCTGGCGACGGTGCTGACTGCGACAACGCGTGGCGACGGTGAGTTTCGTCCAAAAAACGCATGGACCGGCTCCGTGGTCTGATCCGATTGTGCGTCTCCGCACGTACAGGCTTTGACGCGGAGCGCCGAACGGCACAGTCCACGCCGTCCCCGACGTCGGAGAACGCGACATGCGACCGCTGCTGCCCTTGAAGAATCTCGTGCCGATGTTGGTGGCCGGTCTGCTGTTCCAGGCCTGCGCCTCGGGCCGCTTCGCCTTCGCCGCCGCCGCCTGGATGTGCCTCGTGTCGCTGGCGACGTTGGCGCGCACGGCGTCGCTGCCGCTGTTCGTGTCGACGTCGTTCGCGGTCATCTGGCTGGGCCGCCTCATCGGCTGGCACGGCGTGCTCACCGACGTCGACGGCAACGTGGCCGCCGGCGCCGACGTCGTCGCCGCCAGCGCCGCCGCCGCCGCCCTCACGGTGCTGGCGCTGCTCTGCCACCGCATCGTCATGCGCGAGCTGCCGTCGTGGGGACCGCAGGCCCTGCCGGCCGCTGTCGTCGTCATCGAGTGGTGCGCCGGCCACTTCGGCTGGCCGGGGGCGCAGCTGTTGCCGCTGTCGACGTCGCAGGCAGGCGACGCCTGGTTCTGGCGCAACGTCGACCTCATCACGCCCCTGGGCATCTCGTTTGGCGTTGCCTGGGCGCAGGCGGTGCTGGCTGGCTTCGGCGAGGCGTGGCTCGCCGAAGATCCGCACCCGCAGAAGGTGCGCGAGCGCGGCCAGCGCATCGCCGCCAACCTGTGCTTCTGGTTGGTGCTGATCGTCGGGCACGTCGGCGCCCGCCTCTTCAAAGAGCCCGGCGCCAACCCCAACATCGACGCCGCTGCCGACGTCGTCTTCGCCGTCTGCGCCGCCTACCTCGCCATCGTCGTCGCCGCGGCCGTCGTCGTCCGCGTCACGAGAAAAGCGTGAGCCGGCTCTTCGCCCTCTTCGTCGCGCTCTTGCTCGTCGCGGCACCGGCGTCGGCAAAGGCGAAGAAGAAGGTGAAGCGCAAGACGTCGACGCGGGCGCCGTCGGGTCCGGTCGAGATCCCCATCGAGATCGCCGCGGGACCGATCTTGTTGGTGCCCTCGCCGCCGGCGTTCTTCGATCAGCCGGCGCACTTTGGCCTGCAGATTCAGGCCGCCGCCATCGTCGACCGCGAGCTGATTCGCCAGCACAAGAACCAGATTCCGCCGTGGGCGCGCGGCTACGCGGGCAACCTGAACGAGGTCCGCGTGCGTCCGTGGTGGCTGGCGCTCGTGCCCGAGCTGCTCGTCCTGTCACCGCAGATCAAAGACACCGGGATGTACGGGGCCGTGTGGCGTCCGTTCGGGATTGGCCTGACGCTCGTCGACACCGCAGCCTTCAGGGTCAAAGCCAACGCCGGACTCGACGCTGTCGCCTTGTTGATTCACTCGCAGACGTTGGGCGGCGGCGCGCCGGGGGCGCAGTCGTTCACGCTGGTGCTGCGGCCGGGTTTGAACCTGGGTGTCGCTGGCGAGCTGCCGTTGTCGAAAGAGCTCGTCGCCAGCGCGGGCTGGTCGTCAGACGTCTTCGTGCCGCAGGCGCTGGGACGCCCGCCGTGGGAGGTGACGCCGCTCGACGACAGCATCTGGCATTTGGGTGGGCCGTTCTTGATGCTCGCGTATCGCTTTCCGATCGCGCTCGATTGAGCTGCGGCCGGCATCGGCGCAGCGTTCTTGCTCTGCCCCCGGCGCTCAAAGATACTGCCGCCTGCGGGAGCCCTCATGCGTGGTTGTGTCGTCGTCGTCGTCCTTCTCTGCGGCGCTTTGAGCGCTCGCGCTCAGGGCGAGAAATTCGCGGTGTTGCCCACGGACACCCAGGCCTCCGTTCAAGCCGAAGCGACCCTCGTCGAGAGCGTGCTGGTCTCGGTGTTGACGAACCGCTCTCTCGTGCAGGTGCCGCCCGACGAGATGCGCCGTGCAGCCGAGCGCCACGGCGAGGCCTGCAACGCCAGCTCGCTGGTCGCTTGCGCCACCGTCGTCGGCAACGACGTCGGCGCGACCAAGGTCGTCGTCACCGACCTGTACCTGCTCAACGACACCTACGAGCTCAGCCTGCTCGTCGTCGACCTGCGCAGCTCGTCTGCGTTGGGTGAGCCGTTGAAGGTGCGGGCCCGCGACCGCGGCACGTTGCTCAAGGTCGCCGAGGGCGCGCTGCTCGACGCGCTGC
>JANNAY010001107.1:0-3512 GCA_031384945.1 Deltaproteobacteria bacterium | reverse complement strand
AGGCGCCGCGGGCCCGCATGCTGTTGCAGATTCACGACGAGCTCGTTTTCGAAGTCGAAGCGGCCGACGTCGACGTCGTCAGCGCGATCGCCAAAGAAGAGATGGAGCGGCGGCAGATCGGCAAGGTCTTGCTCGAGGTCCCGTTGATCGCCGAGCTCGGCGTCGGTTCGTCGTGGGGCGACGCGAAATGACGAACCGGATTGACGCTCGTGATGTTCCGCCGCGCGTGTTGTTTGCCGGGTTGGTGTTTCAGCAGAGCGGCGGTTTCATCTGCTGCATCCATCCCGATGCGCCGCTGGTGTGGCACCCCGACGAGGTTGCCGAATACGTCGACGTTGACGGCGGGCGTGAGGTCTTGCGCATGCGGCGCACCGCGCGGCCGAAGAGCATCAAGGCCGCCAGCGAGGCGCTGCTGCAGGGCGACTTCGACGACGACGCTGAGCAGCAGCGCGAGTGGCTCTTTCTGCGCGTGCAGAACCGCGGCGCCGTGGTTGAGCTCTGGCACAGCGACGTCGTCGACGATCTGCGGCGGGCGCGAAAGTGGCCTCCGAAGTCGGTGCCGTTGGCGGAGTCGGCGGCGGCGTTGGCGGCGCGTGATGCGATCCAGGAACAGAAGCAGCAGGCGCAGCAGGCGAAGAAGAAGGCGACGACGAAGAAGGCGACGAAGAAGGCGACGACGAAGAAGGCGACGAAGAAGGCGACGACGAAGAAGCCGACCACGTGAGCCAGCGCACGTCTGCGACCGATCTGCGGCGGTGGCGCTGTTTGCGCGCGTGCCGGCTGGCGGTTCGCTGCGCAGGAGGCAACCCAACATGAACCGTTCTGTTCTCGCTTTCGTCGCTGGCGCCCTGCTCACCACCGGCGTCGTCCAGGCCCAGGCGTACCGCTCACCCGACGTCGACAGCGTCGGCGGCAAAGAGGCGCAGCCACACATGCACGCTGCCATCGCGGCGCTGCGCACGGCGCGCGCAGAGCTCGACAAGGCGAGCGACGGCAAGGGCGGACACCGCAAGGCCGCGATCGAGCTGACCAACAAGGCGATTGATGAGGTGCAGGCCGGCATCGCCGCCGACAACGCCAACGGCCCCGACAAGAAGTGACGGCGACGACGCCCGCGACAGCTGTGCCGGCGACGTCGTCGGAATCGCTGCTGCTGTGGTGCGTTGAAATCGCATGCGGCAGCGTCCCCGGGTTCGCACGACCTCAGGGCGCTGCTGCGTGGAGGTCCGCCGTGAGCCCGAGAGACGCACCATGACGGCGAGAGACGATCGACGGCGGAGGACGGGGGCTGCGGATCGCCTGTTGGGCTCGATCGGGCAGCGCACCGCCGCGCGCTGGGCGACGTCGGCCCGGCACTCGCGGCTGCGCACCCACGACATCGTCACCGCTGACGCCGCGCACCTCGTCATCGCCACGGCGAACCTGCAGTACCAACAGCGCGAGGCGGCGCTCGTCGCGCTGGTGAAGACGCTGCGCGCACACAAGGCGACCGCGCCGGCGATCCTCGCGCTGCAAGAGGTGCAGGGAAACGACGACGGCGAAGGCCACACCATCTACCGGCTCGCCGATCTGCTGGGCATGTCGATGCGCTTCGCTGGCGCCCGCCGCCACCCGCTGATCGGGCCGCTGCGCGGCAGCTTCGGCAACGCCGTCCTCTCCGCCGTCGGCTTCGGCTGTGACCCCGACGTCGACAACGACGGCGTCGGCGTCATCCAACTGCCGGGCGGGTGGGAGCCGCGGGTCGCCGTCGACGTGCGCGTGCCCTTGAACGACGGCAGCGCCGTTCGCGTCATGGGCGCCCACCTCGACCACGGCGGCCTGCGCGGCTTCGTCGTCGACGACAATGTCGCCGGCGAAGCGCAGCTCGAGAAGCTCATCGACAGCGCCGAGCGCGACCTGTCGCCCACCGTCATCTGCGGGGACTTCAACCTCACCCCGGACGTCGTCGACCGCGTCTTGCGCGGCTCGCGCTTCATCGATCCTGCGCGGTCGCGCGCGGTGCATGCGCGCGGCACCGCCGGCAAGCGGCGCATCGACTACATTCTCGTCGACGACGCTGCCTTCGACGTCGTCGACATCGACGTCTGCGACCTCAGCGGCCTCTCAGACCACCACGCCGTCGTCGCCGTCTTGCGGAAGAAGTCGCAGCCGTAGCCGTCAGCGACGACGGCGGCGTTGCAGCAGCAGCAGTGCGAGGCCCAGCAGCGGCATCGACGTCGACGTCGCCGCGCAGCCGTCGCAGGTGTCGACGTCGCCTTCGCCTTCGCCTTCTTCGCCTTCGCCTTCTTCGCCTTCGCCTTCTTCGCCTTCGCCTTCGCCTTCGCCTTCTTCGCCTTCGCCTTCGCCTTCGCCTTCTTCGCCTTCGCCTTCGCCTTCGCCGACGTCGCCCTCGCCTTCGCCGACGTCGCCCTCGCCTTCGCCTTCGCCTTCGCCGGCGGCAAGGATGACGATGTCGGCGCACTGGAAGTAGAGGTCGTGGGTGTTGGGCAGATCGCCGACGGGGTTGGCGGTGTCGCCGCCCATGTCTTGGATCAGCTGGAGCACGCAGTTGTCACACGGCGTGTTGGGCAGGGTGATCGTCGACTCCCAGCGGTTGCCGTTGTTCAGGTCACCGCAAAGGATTTTTTCGTAGGGCAACAGGCCGACTTTGGCCATCAAGGCCGCGTCAATGGTCAGACTGCCTTCGTAGTCGAGGCTGGATGCCGTGACGCGGGCGCGATGGATTTTGGATTTGAGCAGATGCACAATCATGATTGAGGTCGCCCGCAGGCGTGGGCGGAATATAAAGGCCGGACGGAAACAAAACAACGCAAAGTGCGGCGAAAGCGGCGCCGCCACGCGGCGAACGGAACTGCCGATCGCCTCGCAGCGAAAACAAAAGCAGCGGTGGTGTTCGCACACCACCGCTGTTGCACTGCCGCCGGCGGCGTTGTCGAGCAACTCCCGCCCCGCACCCGGCTACTGCTGCCAGGTGCGCTTCTTGTGACGGTTCAACCGCAGCTTCTTGCGGCGTTTGTGTTTGTTGATTTTCGCCTTACGACGTTTTTTTATGGAACCCATATTTTGATTTTTGGTTTAACGAAAAATTAATAGACCACCTTGTTCAGCGGATACTCGATGATGCCTTCCGCGCCCGCCGCTTTCAAGGCCGGGATGATTTCGCGCACCACGCGCTCATCAATGATCGTCTCCACCGCCACCCAGCCGGCAAGGCTCAGGTTGGCGATGGTCGGATTGCGCAAGGCTGGCAGGCTGCGCAGCAGGTTCGCCACGTTCTTTTGCGCGATGTTCATCTTCAAGCCGACTTTAGTCTCCGCTTCCAGCGCGCCTTTCAGCAGCAGCGAGAGCGTTTCAATCTTTTGCCGCTTCCATTTGTTCTTCCACGCGTCGGTGTTGGCAACCAGGCGTGGCGTCGAGCTCAAGAGTTCATCCACGATGCGCAGCTTGTTGGCACGGAGCGAGGAACCGGTCTCGGTGACTTCCACGATGGCATCCACCAACTCGTGCGCCTT
>JANNAY010001097.1:0-4960 GCA_031384945.1 Deltaproteobacteria bacterium | reverse complement strand
CCTGCTCGGCGGACCGGTCGCCAGCGTCGCCCTCGAAGCCGACGCATCCATGACAAAGGTGTATCCCTTCGTCGCGCGCACCGATGATCCTTATTTGTTGTCGACGTTCGCGCCCTTATTGGACATCGATACATCAGGCCTCGGAGTCGGCCTCGCCTACGACGACGTCGATGGCGTCTTCTACGTCGTCGTCCTCGCCGGCGTCGCCGGGGGTTGATCACGAAGCCCGCGAAATGGCACGAAGCGAGGCTTTGGGAGCGACGTAGGCATTTCGCCTGGGCTTCGTTCAGACAGAACCTGATCAGCCGCCTTTGCGCTTCTTGTCGACTTCTTGAAGCACGCGTTTCAGGTCGGCATTGGCAGGCTCAAACAGCGTGGCTGACTGCAGATTCTTGTACGCCTGATCGAGGCGGCCGTTCTGCAGGTCGACCATGGCGGCGTTGTACATCTGCTCGCCCTTCGGCGTCTTCGCCACCTTCGTCGCCGCCTTGACTGCTTCTTTCTGCTCGGCTTCGGACTCTTCGCTGTATCGCAACTTCTTCAAACGATCGGGACCCGTGATGTCGCGAACGTACTTGAGTCGCTTCGTTTCATCTTTCAAGATCGTGTACGACTCGGTGACCCGCTTGTAGATCTTGCCGATCGAGTCTTTGAGCTCGACGTCGGTGATGTGAAAGAACTTGTCGGGGTGCAGCGCCCGCGCGAGGCCGTAGTAGCTCTCGCGAATCTGCGGGCCGGTGGCGCCCTGCGCGATGTTCAAAATCTGATAATAATCGAGACCATCAATGGTCTTCGCCAGATTCTTCAACTGCGGCCAGAACTGCGGATCGGTGTAGTCAGCCACGAGAGACTCCGAACGAAAAACTAGCGAGAGCGGACGTCGGCGCCAGCGGCGCGCTGCTGCGCGGCAGCCATGTCGGCGTCAGACATGCCACCCGACAGCGTGATCGACGTCGTCGCCTTGATGCCGGTCTCGACGTCGCGGGCGGAGACATTGACGATGCCGTCGGTGTCGATCTCGAAGGTCACTTCGATTTTGACCTCGCCACGGCGGGCCTGGCGCAGTCCGGCGAATTCGAATTCGCCGAGCAGTTGGCACTCGGGCGCCTTGCGCGACTCGCCCTGGTAGATGCGGATCTTCACCTTGTCTTGGCCGTCTCTCGCCGTCACAAACGTGCGCGTGCGGTCGATGGGGATCGAGGTGTTCTTCTCGATGATGGCTTCGGTGAACTCGTTGACCGTGCCGAGGCGCAGCGTCTGCGGCGTGACGTCGAGCAGGTAGGTCGCCGTCGAGGCGTCGAGCAGCGCGTCGGCCTGGATGGCGGCGCCGAGGGCGACGACGAGGTCGGGGTCGACGTCGACGTTGGGCTCGCGCTGAAAGTAGTGCCGCACCGAGTTCTTGATGATGGGCAAGCGCGTCGGACCGCCGACGAGGATGACGCCGTCGACGTCGCCCGGCGTCTTGCGAGCCGTTTGCAGGGCTTCGTCGCACACCTTGAAGGTGCGCTGCACCAGGTCCATCACCATCTTGTTGAAGTCGCCGCGGCTCAGCTCGACGTCGAGGTCGTGGCTGAAGCCGTCTTTGTCGGTGTGCAAGAGCGGGATGTGGATGCGGGTGCGGTCTTTCTCGGCGAGGTCAATTTTGGCCCGCTCAGAGGCCTCTTTGATCTTCGCAAGCGCATGGCGGTCTTTGCGCAAATCAATGTTGTGCTCGTTCTGAAAGATGCCGAGCAACCATTGGACGATGCGGTCGTCGAAGTCGTCGCCGCCGAGGTAGGTGTCGCCGTTGGTGGCGAGCACTTCGAAGACGTCTTCGCCGATCTGCAAGATCGACACGTCGAAGGTGCCGCCGCCGAGGTCATAGATGACGACCTTCTGGTTGATGTTCTGCCCGAAGCCGTAGGCCAGGGCGGCCGCCGTCGGCTCGTTCAAGATGCGCAGCACCTCGAGGCCAGCGATGCGTCCAGCGTTCTTGGTCTCTTGGCGCTGGTTGTCGTTGAAGAACGCGGGCACCGTGATCACGGCCTGCGTCACCGTCTGGCCGACGTGGGCCTCGACGATGGCCCGCATCTCTTTCAAGATCATCGCCGAGATCTCGGGGATGGCGAACGCCTTTTCGCGGATCTTGATGCGGACACCATTGTTCGCGCCTTCGACGATCTCGTATCCGGCGAGAGACTGGGCCTTCTTCACTTCTTCTGAGAAGTAATACCGGCCGATCAACCGCTTCGCGCTGTAAATTGTATTGCGGGGGTTGGTGATGATGTGCTTCTTGGCGTCGTTGCCGACGAGCACGCCGCCGTCGTCGAGAAAGCTGACCACCGACGCGTGCGTGCGCTCGCCCCACTCGTTGGCGATGACCTTCGGCTGACCGTCTTCGACAATTGCCACGCAGCTGTTGCTGGTGCCGAGGTCGATGCCCATCGCGATTTGCTTGGCTGACATTCCATCTCCCGACGAGAACGGGTGGACTTTCCTCGTCGACGCACGCGGCTGTCAAATGCCCAAGACGGTCGTTCGCGCGCCGTCAACGACACCTGGGAGTGGGTGGGAGCGTCCCGGGCGGACCGGCGCACAACCCTCTCGGCGCCCAGCTCCCCGCGGAACAAGAAGAAGTCCGACGCCGAGAGCTTGTGCGACCGGCCGCCCGGGATGCTCCCACCCACTCCCGACGGGCTGCGACGCGAAGCGGGCTCAAGAAAACTGTGACCGGACGCTCACATCATCCTCCTGACGACGGAGGCGGCGCGCGGCTGCGGTGCAAGCCTTCGCGCATGCGTTGGATCCCGCTCCTGCTGCTCGCCGCCTGTGCGCCCCCGCGCAACGTCGAGGTTGTCTTCCACGATCCCGCCGAAGGAGAAGGCGAAGGCGAAGAAGGAGAAGGAGAAGGAGAAGGCGAAGGAGAAGGAGAAGGAGAAGGCGACCCCGTTGTCGTCGACGACGAATTCCGCGCCGCCCGCTACGTCGAAGGAGACCACAGCCCGCTGTCGCGCTCGGTGGTCGAGCGCTTGCGCACGATCCGGGCGCAGCACGGCGAGCTGCACGACGACGTCTTCGCCAAGGTCGGCGCCTCCAACACCGTCAACGTCGGCTTCGTCACCTGCTTCGACAACGGCAACGTCGACCTCGTTGGCCGCGACCTCTCTGACAGCGTCGACTTCTTCGCCGGCAGCTACGACCGCGTCAGCGCAGCGGCCACCATCGGCTGGTCGGCGTTCTCACCAATGCAGGGCGATCCGACCCACCTCGACGTCGAGGTCGACGCCATCGCACCGGCGTTCGCCGTCGTCATGTTCGGCACCAACGACATCGAGCTGCGCAACATCGCCAGGTACGCCGACGACCTCTTCGCCGTCGTCGACCACCTGCTGGCGCGCGGCGTGATTCCGCTGTTGTCGTCGGTGCCGCCGCGCGACGACGACGCCGCTGCCGACGTACAGGTGCCCCGCTACGCGCTGGTGGCGCGCATGGTCGCCGAGTCGCGGCAGATTCCGTTCATGGACCTGAACCGCGTGCTGCGTCCCCTCGACGGCCACGGCCTCGGCGGCGACGGCATCCACATGAACACCGACCCGCGCGGTGGCTGCCGCTTCGACGACGAGGGGCTCACCTATGGCTTCAACCAGCGCAACCTGCTGACGATGACCGCGCTCGACGCACTGCGCCGCCGCGTCGTCGACGGCGAAGACGCATTCGACGACGCGGGCGCGGTCCGCGTGGGCAGCTGGACGCACGACGACCCCGCCATCGTCGACGTGCTGCCCTTCACCGGCGAGGCGAACACCGCGACGTCAGCCGATCGCCGCAGCGAGAGCTACGACTGCGCCCCATCGACGAACGAAGGCGGACCGGAGCGCACGGCCCGCATCCACCTCGACGCGCCGAAAAAATTGCACGCGCTGGTCTTCGATCAAGGATCCGTCGACGTCGACGTCCACATCGTCGACAGCGCCGGCCACTGCCGAGACCGCGACGACAAAGAAGCCATCGCCGACCTCGACGCCGGCGACTACGACGTCGTCTTCGACACCTACGGCAGCGCCGACGACGACGACAACGCTGGCATCTTCGAAACCGTCATCTACGTCGAATAGGAAAGAATCTGCTCCTCCCTCTCCACAGCGAGGCTTTGCGAGCGCTCGCGGCCCGCGTTCCGCGAATCGGCCTGGAGAGGGTCGGGGTGAGGTCTCAGGCGCGGCCGGGCGGACGCACGAGCTTGCCGAGCGGCGCGTGCTCGACACCGGCAGCCTTCTCGGCGCGGGCGCGGGCCTGGCGCAGGGCCGCGACGATGTCGTCGAGGGTCGGCACCGGCGACTGCGGCTCGAGCTTGCGCACCATGATCTGCAGGTTCGCCTGCATCTTCTGCCAAACCGGATCAAAGGCCGTCGCCGACGGGACGACGAGGTGCACGAGGTCCTGCGCCTTCTGCCCGCCGCCGTAGACGCCGGGCTTGAAGAACATGACGTCGAGCGAATAGGTCGTCGCGCGGTTCTGCACCGACGGGTCGCGCTGCAATTTCTCCAAACACGCGAACGCCTGCTCGGACAACGACGGCACCGCGTAGTGGCCGACGCCGCCTTCGGAGCCGTCGTCGATGCTGGCGTTGCCGCGGCGGTTGTCGCCGTGGTCGTCGTCGCCGGAGGAGGCGTTGCCTTTGGCTTTTTCGTTGCCGTCGCGTTCGCCGTCGCCGCCGGCGACGTCGCTGCCTTCGCCGTGTCCGCCGGCGCTGGCGTTGTTGCCGCCTTTGCCTTTGTTTTTGCCGTCGCCGCCCTGGCCTTCGTCGGCGTCTTCGTCTTCTTCTTCTTCTTCTTCGAGGATGCCTTTTTCGGTGGGGTTCTTGCCCTTGAGCGCGTCTTTGCGCTTCTGCTCGTCGGTCTTCACCTGCTCGGCCTTGAGGCCGCGGGCCACCTGCACCTTTGATTCTTTGGCCTTGTCGAGCTGCTGCTGGCTCTCTTCTTTC
>JANNAY010001079.1:0-2078 GCA_031384945.1 Deltaproteobacteria bacterium | reverse complement strand
TTGTTCCGCCGGCGCTCTTCGCCGTCGCTGACAGCAAGCACCCGCTCATGCAGCAAGAGCTCTTCGGTCCGATCCTGGCGGTGCACCGTGTGAAGTCGTTCGACGCTGCCCTCGAGGTGGCGGTGTCGACCGAGTTCGCGCTGACGGGCGCGGTGTTCTCGCGCTCACCGGCGCACCTCGATCTGGCGCGGCAGAAGTTTCGCGTCGGCAATCTGTATCTGAACCGCGGCAGCACGGGCGCGCTCGTCGAGCGTCAGCCGTTCGGCGGGTTCCAGATGTCGGGCATCGGCACAAAGGCTGGCGGTCCCGCGTATCTGTTGTTGTTCGCTGACCCGCGTGTGGTCACCGAGAACACCATGCGGCGCGGCTTCACGCCCGACCTCGAGAACTGACGCCCCATCGCTCGCGCTGAGCGGGCGCGATCACCTGGCGCGCGCCACGCTGATGTGGCGATCGGCGCTGACGTCGACACCGGCGCCGCGAGATCGGATGTGCAACACGCCCGAGCCGACCGCTGTGTCTGTGCCGAGGGCGATGTCGACGCTGCCGAGGCCGTCTGCTCCGACGACGCCGCTGCCGACACCGCCACCGGCGTTGCCGCCGTCGTTGGCGAGGTGGTCGCGGCCGTTGGCGTCGGTGAAGCCCAGGGTCAGGCGCGCGCCGGCGCGGTCCACAGGCAAGCGCACGACGAGCGAGGCGCCGATGGCGCAGGCGCCGTCTTTGACGACGGGCACGACGACGTCGCCGTTGACGCAGAAGACTTCGACGAGAACGCCGTCTGCGCCGTCAACGCCGCGGTGGGCGCCGCGGACGCTGATGACGAGGGCGGCAGCGGCGACGCCGACGGCGCCGACGATGCCGACGATGCCGACGACGGCGCGCCAGGCAAGCACGCGGCGCGGCGCCGATGTTTCGATGCTGCCGCCGAGCTCGACGTCGCCGGGCGCGTTGACGTCGCCGCCGGCCAGCGCGCGCTCGGCCTCGAGCAGCACCCGATACTGACGGGCAGCTTCGTCGTCGTGGCGCAGCAGCTCGTTGAGCCGTTTGCGCTCAACGGCGTCGACGTCGCCGACCGCCAGGCGGCGCAGCTCATCGCTGGTCACTCGACGTTTGCTGCTGGACCCAGACGCGGACTCAGACATGGCTCCCCCTGAGCGCGGCGATCATGGCAGGCATCAGCCTGCCTCCATCAAATCGCAGAAGGGACACCCCCCCTGGGTCTGGAACGGTGTTGATCAACATGGATCGTACGATCAACGTTGATCCACACGGTTCCGGGACCAGCACCCCTCGCCCGCCGAGCGCCAGCGCGCCCCAGCGGGCGGATCCGCCACATCACGGCCTCACGCCAGCGCCGAGCACGACGCAGCCGAACGCGCCGGCACAGCGGGCACGATCGACGCACAGGGCTGCTGCGTTGGAGGGCTCCGCGATGCGCACAAAAGCTTCACACGTGGCCCGCACCGAGGGACCCCAGTCCGACGACGCGCCGGCCCTGCTGCCGGGCACGCGGCTGGGCGCCTGGCGCATCGAGCGCATGGTGGGCGAGGGCGGTATGGGCCGCGTCTACGTCGCCGAGCACGAGCACATCGGGCGCCGCGTCGCCCTCAAGCTCTTGCGCAAAGACCTCGCGCGCAACGCCAACGCCGTCGACCGCTTCTTCGTCGAAGCGCAGCTGGTGAACCGCATCAAGCACCCCGGCATCGTCGAGGTCACTGACCTCTTCGTCGCCGACGGCATGCCCTGCATCGTCATGTAGCTGCTCGAAGGACAGACCCTCGCGCAGCGCCTGCACAAGGGCCGCATCGCCGCCGACGAAGCCACAGCCATCGTCATCCAGATCGCCGAGGCGCTGTCGGCGGCCCACGCGCACGACGTCGTTCACCGTGATCTCAAGCCCGACAACGTGATGTTGGTGCGGAGCGACGACGGGCTCTTCGTGAAGGTGCTCGACTTCGGCGTCGCCAAGCTGACGGCGCCGCAGACGATGTTGACCTCGACGCCGCGCACGCAGGCGCGTCCGGCCACCGCAGCGGGCGTCATCGTCGGCACGCCCGAATACATGGCGCCCGAGCAGG
>JANNAY010001069.1:0-6923 GCA_031384945.1 Deltaproteobacteria bacterium | reverse complement strand
CGCTCGACGACGTAGCGGTCGCCGACCTGAACGCGCTCGACCTCGACGCCGACCTCAGTGAGGCAGCGCTCGAGGCCGACGTTGCTCATGACGGTGGCGACGAGCGTGTTGCCCTTGAGCGCGCCCTGCTTCTTCAGCTCGCGCGCACACAGCGCCATGACGGCGTCGCCGTCGACGATGGCGCCGCGTTCGTCGACGACGATGACGCGGTCGGCGTCGCCGTCGAGGGCGACGCCGATGTGGGCGCCGTGGTCTTTGACGGCCTTTTGCAGCAGCTCGGGATGCAGCGAGCCGCAGCCGTCGTTGATGTTGGTGCCATCGGGATCGGTGCCGATCTCGATGACGCTGGCGCCGAGCTCGCGAAAGACGTGCGGCGCGACGGCGTAGGCGGCGCCGTGGGCGCAGTCGACGACGACCTTCATGCCTTCGAGCGTCAGCGCGTTCGGAAACGTCGCCTTCAGGTGCACGATGTAGCGCCCCTTGGCGTCGTCGATGCGCTGGGCGCGGCCGACTGCTTTGCCCGTCGGCGCGGCGCCGTCGAGCTCGCCTGGATTCAAGATCAAGCGCTCGAGCTCTTCTTCGATGGCGTCGGGCAGCTTGAAGCCGTCGTGCGCAAACACCTTGATGCCGTTGTCTTGATACGGGTTGTGCGACGCCGAGACGACGATGCCGGCGTCGGCGCGCATCGAGCTCGTGATAAAGGCGACCCCCGGCGTGGGCAGCGGACCGGTGAGCATCACGTCGACGCCCATCGACGTCACGCCTGCGCAGATGGCCTGCTCGACCATGTAGCCCGAGATGCGCGTGTCTTTGCCGATCACCACCCGGCGGCGGTGCGGCGTCGACGACGGCAGCAGCGTCGACGTGGTCGTTCTGCCGAGCTGTCCGGTCTTCACGAGATGCGCGAGGGCGCGGCCGAGCCGCATCGCGACGTCGGCGGTCATCGGATGGACGTTGGCTTCACCGCGGATGCCGTCGGTGCCGAAGAGCGTGCGGGCCATCTCAGGTCTTCTCCGCAGGCTTCTTCTTCGTCTTCTTCGTCGTCGTCGCCGTCGCCGCGTGCGTCGCATCGGTCGTCGGCGTCGGGGCCGCAGTCGTCGCCGGGGCCGCTCTCGGCGTCGGGGCCGCAGTCGGGGTCGGGGCCGCAGTCGGCGTCGGGGCCGCAGTCGGCGTCGTGGCCGCAGTCGCCGGGGCCGCGTTCGCCTGCGCCAGCGCCTGGTCCCGTTGCTTCACTTCGTCGAGCAGCGCGTGCACGCGCGCGGCGCGCTCGGCGCTCTCGTCGAGGATGAATTGCAGATCGGGGGTGAGGCGCAGGCGAATCTTGGCGCCGAGCTCTTTGCGCAGGCTGCCCTTCTGGGCCTTGAGCCCCTCGATGGCGGCCTGCTTCTGCGCGTCGCTGCCAAAGACAGAGACGAAGACTTTGGCGAAGGCGAAGTCAGAGGTGACCTCGACAGCTCGGATGGTGACGAAGCCGGGCAGCGGATCGCGCAGGCCGCGGACGAGGCGCTCACCAAGGACCTTCTGGATCTCCTCGGCGACACGCGCAGTTCTGATGGACATGTCAGCGGTAGAGCAGACGAGGTGAGAGGCGGCAAGCACGCAGTGTTGACGACGTCGAACGCTGAAAAAGTGACTGCGTCGCTCTGTGTTTGCCGCAGCAAAGTCCGGCAAACTGCTTGTTCTGAACCCAGAAATCGCCAGAATCGATCGTGTCTCCGATCACAGGCGGATGGTGCGGTCATGAATTGCACGTGTGGCGGCCTCGGCTGCGAGAAGTGCGGACTCTCGTTCAACGTCGACGACGTGGCTGAGCTGCGCATCCCCGAGTCGCCGACCAAGAAGATCGCCGGTCCCTACGACGACGGACCGGTCAGAGATGACGTCGACACCGAAGAGGTCGGCCTTGAGCTGATGCCCTTCGACCTCGCCGACTTGCCGCCCGTCGATTGGTTGGCCGGCGCCACCACCGACCGCTTCCGCCTCGACGACTTGCTCGACTCTCCCGACGACGTCGTGCTCGGCGACGCCGCCGACGTCGTCGCCAGCTTCGTCGTCAGCGACGTCGAACAAAAAGTCGTCCACGTCGGCGTCGACGTCGCCGCCCTCGTCGAAGACCACGTCGTCTTGCGCGTCGTGAACGGCGCCATCGATCCGAGCACGCTGTCGCCCTTCGAGCGCTTCGTCGTCGGCAAGATCGACGGTAAGACCAGCAACGGCACCATCGCCGCCGACATGAAGGTCAGCCGCGGCGACCTGCGCATCGCGCTCGCGCTGCTCGTCGACAAACGCGCCGTCGATCGTGCGCCGTCGCCCTCGACAGCGGTGATGGAGCTGCCGGATCTCTTCATCACGCCGCTGCCGCTGCCGGCGACGCCGCCGCTAACGATGCCGATGCCGATGCCGATGCCGATGCCGATGCCGATGCCGATGCCGATGCCGCCTGAGTCGTTGGCGGTGCCGACCACGACGACGTTGCGGCCAGCGCTGTCGAAGGCGGCGTTGCCGAAGGCGCCGACGTTGACGCCGTTTTCGCCGGGTCGCCTGCCGACGGGCGCCGTGCTGCTCGACGGACGCCACCGCGCGGCCTCGCTGCACGCGCAGTGCATCCGTGAGCTGAAGAACGGCAACGTCACGGTCGCCAGAGACCTCGCCGAACAAGCCCACGACGCAGCACCCGACACCGCGCTGCACAAAGACACGCTCTTGCACTGGGACGAATTCGCCGCCTCCCACGTCGTCGCCGACGACGCCCGCGCTGAAGCCCAGGCCATCCGCGCCGCCGAGCTCGGCGACCCCACCCGCGCCATCGCGTTGTTGAAGAAAGCCCTCGAATCGAACCCAAAGAACGCCGCGGTGTGGAACCGCCTGGCGGTCTTGTTGGCCACGCGCGAGCGCGACTTTGTCGGCGCCGTCGACGCTGCCGCGAAGGCCCTCGAGCTTGTGCCCGACGACGCCACCTACATGAGCAACTTCGCCAAGTTCGCCGCCGTCGCCGAGAAACACGGCACCGTCGACAAGAACAAGCGCGGACTGTGGAAGCGCCTGCTCGGCAACTGACCGCTAGAGGTCGCGCCACGCGATCGATGACACGCGCAAGGCCGCGTCGACGTCGTCGCCGGCAAATTCGTCGATGCCGGCTTCGTCGCCGCGATCGACGCCCAGCAACCGCAAGAAGTGCGCGAGCAGCCGTGGCGTCGTCACGCCCCTGCCCCACAACGTGCGCAGCAGCTCGGGGGCGTGCGGCGATCGTTTGCTGAGGCGGTGTCCGGTGTCGTCGACGAGCAGCGGCAGGTGCGCGAACGACGGCGGTCTCTCGTTGCCGAGCGCGCGGTGCAACAACACCTGGCGCGGCGCCGACGACAGCAGGTCTTGGCCGCGCACGACCTCGGTGACGCCCTGGGCGATGTCGTCGACGACGACGGCCAGCTGGTAGGCGAACAAGCCGTCTTTGCGTTTGACGATGAAGTCGCCGACCGCGGCTTCGACGTCGTGGGCGAAGCGTCTTTGCCAGTGGTCGTCGATGACCGGCGCGCCGAAGCGCTGCACCAACCGATCGACGCGCACGCGCAGCGCCACCGCCGTGCCGTCGTCGCCGCCGTCGTCGAGCCCGAGGCCCTTGTCGCGGCAGGTGCCAGGATAGACGGGCCCCTCATCGCCGACGTGGGGCGCCGACGCGGCGAGGTCTTTGCGCGAGCAGGCGCAGCCGTAGACGAGGCCGTCGTCGACGAGGGCGGCGAGGGCGTCTTCGTAGGCGTCTTGCCGCTGGCTCTGCACCATGACGTCGCCGTCGAAGCGCAGACCCAGCGCCGCGAGGTCTTCGTGGATGTGTTGTGTGGCCCCCGGCTTCACGCGCGGTGTGTCGAGGTCTTCGATGCGCAGCTTGCAGAGCCCAGGCGCGATGCCCAACCCGGGTTGTGAACCATGTGCGCGCTCGCCGGCGGCGCGCGCGCGGGCCCAGGTGACGACGGCGGCAAAGGCGTTGCCGACGTGCAGGTCACCCGTCGGCGAAGGCGCGTAGCGGCCGGTGGCGCGAGGCATCGCGTTGACTGTCGTCGACGATCTGCGAAGTGTCGAGGCCATGACCGTCGACTTTCGCCGTCAGTACCTGCGCTACGCCGACCTACAGCAGCACCTGCAGCTGCTGGCCGAAAAGAACAAAGACCTCGTGCGGCTGCTGCGCATCGGCTCGTCGTCAGAGGGGCGCCCGCTCTACGTCATCGTCGTCGGCGCCGAGCCCGAGCGAAAGCGCCCTGCCCTGTGGGTCGACGCCAACATGCACGCCAACGAAGTTGTCGGCACCAACGTCGCCCTCGGCTTCGTCGACGACTTGCTGGCCCTGCACCGCGGCGAGAACCGGCACAACCTGAGCGCCGCCGTCGTCGACAAAGCCAAGCGCGCGCTCGTCTACGTCATGCCGACGATGTCGCCGGACGGCGCCGAAGCCATTCACGAGAACGCCCGCTTCGTGCGCAGCTCGCCCGTCGACGACAAGCCCACCGGCAAGCCGCGCTGGCGCCACGTCGACGTCGACGGCGACGGCCAGGTGCGGCGCATGCGCAAGCTCGACAGCTGCGGTGGCTTCGTCGAATCGAAGAACGTGCCGGGCCTGATGTTGCCGCGCGACATCGACGACGACGGCCCGTGTTATTCGCTCTACCCCGAGGGCACGATCGAAAACTTCGACGGCGAGAGCATCCCCGCGTGGACGCTGTTCGACGACAACCACCTCGACCTGAACCGCAACTTCTCGGCGGGATGGCAGCCCGAGCCGCACCAAGAAGGCGCGGGTCCCTACGCAGGCTCCGCCCCCGAAGCGCGCGCCGTCATGCAATTCGCCACCGAGACGCCGACTCTCTTCTTTTGGCTGAACCTCCATACGTTTGGCGGGGTGTTCATTCGCCCCCTCGGCGACGCCCCCGACCACAAGCTGCCCGGCGACGATCGCGCGCTGTTTCGGCTCGTCGAAGAGTGGGCGCACGAGCACGCGGGCGTGCCGACGGTGAGCGGCTTCACCGAGTTCACCTACGTGCCCGAGAAGCCCTTGTGCGGTGACCTCGTCGATTTCGCCTACCACCAGCGCGGCGCCTTCTCGTGGGCCATCGAGCTCTGGGACCTCTACGCCCGCGCCGGCCTGCCGCGCACCAGGCCCTTCGTCGACGTCTACGGCCACCAGAGCCGCGCCCAGATGGAGCTGCTCGCCCGCTACCTCGCTGGGCTCGCCAGCGACGACGCCACAGGTGAGAGCAACGCCTCGCCGCTGCGCCCGTGGACGGCGCTGCAGCACCCCCAGCTTGGCGCTGTCGAGGTGGGCGGCCTCGACCCGCGCTTCTCGATTTGGAACCCGCCGCCCGGCCCCCTCGTCGGCGAGATCGCCCACAAGCACGCCGCCGTCTTCTTCCGCATGCTCGCGCTGCTGCCGTCGCTGCACGTCGAGAGCAAGCGCACGGCCCTGGGCAGCACGGCCGGGACCGCGACCGGCACAGCGACCGGCACCGCGACGGGCACCGCGCGCGCATCGTTTCTCGTCGAGCTCACCATCGAGAACCGCGGCGGCCTCTCGACCCTCGGCCCGAGCATCGCCAAAGACGTGCCGCACAACGAACCCGTCCGCGCCGTCATCGTCGACGGCGCCCGCGTCAGAGACGGCGCCGTCCGCGTCGTCGGCCACCTCGGCGGTCACCACGCTGGCCGCTTCGGCGGCGTGACGACGTGGCCCTACCAGACCACCGGCGACGCAGCCCGCAAGGTCGTCCGCTTCGTCGTCGACGGCGACGCCCCCGTCGTCGTCCGCGTCGGCAGCGTCCGCACCGGCTTCGTCGAGCACGAAGCATGAGAAATTCACCCGTCGACGTCCTCGACGTCCACGTCTCTGACAGCGGCGACGCGTTCGAACTCTCGACGGGCTGGCGCATCTCGCCCGCCGAGCTGCGCGGCTGGCGCGTCGTCCACGGCGTCGACGACGTCGTCGAGGTCGACCACGGCGGCGACGTCATCGGCTGCGCGCCCTTCGTGCGCGGCACGCTGCGCGCGCGGCTCGAGGTGTTTTTGCAGCGCTCGCCGGCGTTGCCCGCCGTGCGCGTGGTCAAGACCATCGGTGGACGCCGCGTCGAGTCGGTCTACGTCGTCGCCGAGCCGCGCGCGGGGTGGCCCTTCGGCCTGCCGCCGTCGCCGTTGACCTCGTTGACGGTGGTCTTGCGCGACGCGTTTCCGCAGCTGCGCCTGCGTGTCTACGAAGGCGGCTTGCCCGGCTTCCTCGCGGTCTTTGATTCTGGCTTCGACGCTGGCGCCAACAGTGTCGTCGTCACCGTCAGCGAAGACGTCGCCGTCGACGTCGGCAACGTCCGCGTCCGCAGCGACGGCGACGTCAAATTCGTCGCCGCCCTCGTCGACGCCTGCGTCGCCGGCCGCGTCGTCACCGGCGTCGTCGACGGCGACGTCTTCGTCAGCGCCCGCGACGACGCCGGCCTGCGCTTTCTCGCCCGCGGTGAAGCCCTCGGCGCCGTGGCTGCGCTCGCGTGCACGGACGCGGAGAAGACGGCGCTGAAGGCAGCGTCGTCGTCGTCGTCGTCGTCGTCGTCGTCATCGTCATCGTCGTCGCTGCCGTCGCGGGCGGCGGCGCAGCTCACACGCTTGTGGCGCAGCTGATCGATCATCGATCACCGATCACCGATCACCGATCATCGATCATCGATCATCTCGAAACTCCCCCTCTCCACAGTGAGGCTTTGCGAACGCCCGTGGAGAGGGGGCCGGGGGGTGAGGTCGCCAGCGACGATGTCAGCGCCGTCGCGGTCGTCGCTTCCTCTTACTGCGGCGTCTTTTCCTTCTCGTCGTCCTTCTTCTCGTCCTTCTTCTCGTCCTTCTTCTCGTCCTTCTTCTCGTCCTTCTTCGCCTCGATCACAGGAGCAGGAGGAGCAGCCACC
>JANNAY010001012.1:0-2107 GCA_031384945.1 Deltaproteobacteria bacterium | reverse complement strand
ACGACGTCGCTGGAGGAATGGGTGTCCAACCGCGGCCGGCAACGGTGCGGCGGACAGAACCCGGCTTACGGGCCGTCTTCGACGCGCGGACCCCCGATACGTTCGCGAGAACGGATCGGGGGTCCTTTTTTCTACGTCTCGCCGCGTCCCAACAATTCGCCGGCGCGGTGGGGGATGAGGCCGAGCTTCGAGAAGAGCGCAATGCGTTCTGGGTCGGCCTTCTCTTCGAGCTTCTCGACATCATGAAAGGTGTAGAAACCACGGTTCTTTGTCATCCACCCCTCTTTCGCCCACTCGGTCATGGCGCGATCGATGGAGCGGACGGTGACGCCGAGGCAGCGGGCCAACATCTCGTAGGTCAGTTTGATTTGCAGGGTCACCCCGTCGTCAGACTCTTTGCCGTAGGCCTCGAGAAACGAGAGAAAGAGGCCGGCGAGGCGGGTGTTGGCGTCAAGAAACGCGAGGGCGCGCTCGTTGTAGGCCGCGATGGCCAGGCGCGAGGCGACGTCTTTCAGCATCACATAGCATGCCTCAGGATCGCCGCGCATGAAAGACATGAAATCCCTGGCCGGCAAGCGCGCAACGATACAAGGCTCGAAGCACTCGACGTACTCTTGGCGGGGCTGGCCAAAGATGAGCTCCATCTCGCCGAAGACCGCGGGGGCGCCGAAAATTTTCACCAGCACGTCGACGCCGTCGACGGAGCTGTAGAAGACGCCGACGACGCCCTTGATCAAAACGAACAGGTGTTCTGAGGCGTCGCCTTCTTCGAGAATGCGACCCGCTTTGTCGACGGGCAGCACCTCGGCGAGGCCGGCCAATTTCTCGACCTTGGCGGCGTCGGCCCGCGCAAAAATCTCGTTCTTTCGCAGGTGCGCGATGAGGTCTTCGCGTTTCATGGGCTGACGTTACAGCGCCTCCCCGCTGGCGCGGTCAATCGATCCTGCTAACGACGTCAGCGATGTCCGTCGCCGACGCGTGGAACCCGGAGCAGTACGACCGCTTTCGCGAAGAGCGGCAGCAGCCGTTCTTTGATCTGCTGAAGCTCGTGTCGCCGAAGAAAGACATGGTCGCCGTCGACCTCGGCTGCGGCACCGGCGAGACCACCCGCGAATTGCACCGCCACCTGAGCTGCAAGAGCACCCTCGGCATCGATTCGTCGGCGTCGATGCTCGACAAATCGCGCGAGCTGAACGAGCCCGGCTTGCGCTTCGCCATGGCCCGCGTCGAAGACCTCGGCGACTGGAGCGTCAATGGCGCCCGCTTCGACCTTTTGTTTTCGAACGCCTGCCTGCAGTGGGTGCCCGAGCACGTGCCGCTGTTCGCGGGGCTCGCCTCGCGCCTCAACGACGGCGGACAGCTCGCCGTGCAGATGCCGGTCAACCACGACCACGCCAGCCACACCGTCTGCGCCGATCTCTGCGATCGCGAGCCGTACGCGCCGTTTCTGCGGGGCGCGCTCACGTCATTGGCGACCCGTCCTGTGCTGCCCGTCGAAGAGTATGCGCGGCTGCTGCACAAGCTCGGCTTCAAGCAGCAGCGCGTGTTCGTGCAGGTCTACGGGCACAAGCTCGACAGCAAGAGTGACGTCGTCGAATGGGTCAAGGGCACGCTGCTCACCGAGCCGCGCCGTCGCTTGAGCCCCGACCTCTACGCAAGATTTGAAGACGAGTACAAGAGCCGGTTGATGGCCCGTCTCGTCGACGAGAAGCCGTACTTCTACCCCTTCAAGCGTCTGCTTCTGTGGGCCGAAAAATGAACATGACCCGAGTCTTTTCCTTCGTCGTCGTCGTCGGCGTCTGCGCCGTTCCTGCCTTCGCTGCCGCGCCACGCGGTGATGCAAAGGCGCTGCGCGGCGCCGCTGATCGCAGCGTCGTCCGCGAGAAATTCTGCGACGCCGCCTACCTCTACCGAAAGCTCGACGAGATGGAGCAGACGCCCGAGACGCTGATCGCGGCGTCTGATGCGGCGTCGCAGGGCGGCGACCGCGGCGGCGCCGTGCGCTTTCTCGAGACCTTTCAGTCGCGCTACGCCACGCACCGCCTTGCTTCGACGGTGGCCTCGAAGCTCGAGGCCTTGCGCGGCGCGGTGTCGAAGTACGGCGCCG
>JANNAY010001006.1:0-5192 GCA_031384945.1 Deltaproteobacteria bacterium | reverse complement strand
CGTGCCGTCGTTCTTGTACGTCTGCTGCGGCGGGGTCTGCGCCGTCTTCGCGGTCGTCGTCGAATTCGTCTTCGCCGTCTTCGCGGTCGTCGTCGAATTCGTCTTCGCCGTCGTCGGAGTCGCCGTCGTCGCCGTCGGAGTCGTCGTCGCCGTCGTCGGAGTCGTCGCAGGAGACGTCACGACCGGCTCGCGCGCGATCCTGGGCGCGACGGTTCCGGTGGTGCGGCGGGTCTCCATGGAGGCCACGGTAGGCCGGTCGCGGCGCGCGCTGCTAGAGCCCTCTCCATGACTTCTCGCACGGTGAAACGCGTTCATCCCGGCGGCCGCGACGACATCGGCGACCTCGTCACGCGCCGGGCCATCCCGGGTGCGCACATCGACCACCTCGATCCGTTCTTGTTTCTGAACCACCACGGACCGCAGACCTACCGCCCCCACAACCGTGGCCTGCCGTTCGGACCGCACCCGCACCGCGGCTTCGAGACGGTGAGCTTCATCCGCCAGGGATCGATGGCGCACAGAGACAGCGGCGGCGGCGAAGAGGTCATCGATGCTGGCGGCGTGCAGTGGATGACCGCGGGCCGCGGACTGACCCACGCCGAGACGTCGCCGTCGTCGTTCAAAGAGCGCGGCGGTCCCCTCGAGATCTTGCAGCTGTGGGTGAACCTGCCGGCGAAGCACAAGATGACGGCGCCAAAGTACGTCGGCCTGCAGCAGGCGCAGCTGCCGACGCACGCGACGCCCGAATCGAAGACGCAGCGGTTGACGACAGTGACGCCGGTGTCGGGCACGTGGTGGGGACACAAAGGCCCCATCACGCCGCTGACCGACGTCGCCCTCGCCACCGTCGACGTCGACGTCGGCGGCGCCTTCTCCCTCGACGTCGGCGCCTTTAAAGCCGTCTTCTTCTACGTCGTCGCCGGCGTCGTCATCGTTGGCGGATCCAAAGTCGACGCCTACAGCCTCGTCGAATTCGACGACGACAACGGCGGCAGCGTCGACGTCGAATCCGTCGGCGGCCCCGCTGTGATCCTGCTCGGCACCGGGACGCCGTTTCGCGAGCCCATCGTCAGCCACGGCCCCTTCGTGATGAACACCGAAGAAGAGATCTTGCAGGCGATCCGCGATGCCCGCGCCGGGCGGCTCTGAGGGTCTGGTCAGGCGCCACCGGCGGCGCTAGGTGACGACGAGAAACCGAGGATTCGTCGTGACCGAAGCATCCACCGCTCCCACCCTGACGCCTGCTCCGAAGAAGCCGCCGCTGCGGCCGTTGAAGAAGGTGCAGTCGACCTGTGTCGAGGTGCGGCGCGACACGCACGACACGGTCACGCTCTTCTTCGACGTCGGCGAGCACCCCGTCTACACGGCGGGGCAGTTCATCTCGATCGACCCCAAGCAGTTCCCCGAGCTCTCGCGGCAGATCGGCTTTCTCGAGCACCTCAAGGGCAAGAAAGAGCAGCACCGCGCGTACTCGATGTCGTCGGCACCGGCCGAGCGCCTCGTCGCCATCACCGTCAAGGCCGAGGCCTACGACGCCAAGCACGACAAATACCCACCGCTGCTCTCGCCGTTTCTGGCGTCTGAGGCGATGAAGGGTCGCAAGGTGAACTTCGTCGGCTACACCGGCGCCTACGTCCTCGACGAAGACCACGACGTCCGCACGAAGCAGGTGCTGCACGTGGTCGCAGGCTCAGGCATCGTCCCCAATTATGCGCTGCTCAAAGACGAGCTGCTGCTGAAGAAGCACACCAGTGTCAAGCACACCATGGTGTATGTGAACAAGACGCGCGACGACGTCATCTTGTTGAACGAGCTTGAGCAGCTGCACCGCGAATTTCCTGAGCGCTTCGAGCTGATTCACTGCATCACGCGCGACGAAGAAAAAGACGTCGTTGCCAAGGGCGCGCACTGGCGCAAGGGCCGCCCCACCCTCGAGTGGTTGAAGACCATCGTCGCCGATCCGACGACGTTGTTGGTCTACGCGTGCGGCGCCGCCATCACCAAGCACCAGCGCCACGAAGCGAAAGAGACCGGCATCGCGCCGAGCCCGCGCTTCATGGAAGGTGTCGAAGAATTGGTGCACGGTTTGGGCGTCGACCGCGAGCGCTACTTTTCCGAAGAATTCGGCTGATCACGAGAGCCCGCGCGCGGCCCTGAAGTGTGGCTTTGGACTTCAGGAGCTTCGTGCCTGGGCCCTCGTTCTTCGAGTGATCAGCGCGTGAACGATGCCTGCTGAAAACGCAGGCCCTGCAAGATCTCGTCGACGCGGCCGACACCGACGACGCCGATGCGGGCGCCGAAGCGGGCGCGGTCGACGGCGTCGATGCGCGAGACGACGACGACGCTCTGTTTCGACAGTCCGCCTTCACCTGGCTCTAACAGCACGTTTCCCTGCTCGTTCATGCGCTGCAAATTTGTCGTCAGCGCGCAGCAGACGATGGTCGTGAGGCGCGACAGGTTGAAGACGTCGTCCTGCACCACGACGTGCGGATGGTCGTAGTCCGGCACGGGCTCGCGCGCCGGGTCGGGTGCCACCCAGTAGATTTCGCCGCGTTGAATCTCCATGCTGCTCCATAAAAAATCGCCCGCCAAAGCGAGCGATTTTGCACCAAGCCAAGAGGCCCAGGCGCCAGGGTCAGGCGCCAAGCTCAGGCAATCGTGATGGCCTTCTCGAGGTAGACGTCTTGAATGGTGTTCAAGAGCGCGACGCCGTCTTTGCGCGACTTCTGAAACGCCTTGCGGCCGCTGATGAGGCCCATGCCGCCAGCGCGCTTGTTGATGACCGCCGTGCGCACGGCCTCGCCGAGGTCGGTGGCGCCCTTGCTCTCGCCGCCGCTGTTGATGAGCGGGATGCGGCCCATGTAGCAGTTGGCCAGCTGGTAGCGCGTCAGGTCGATCGGGTTGTCGGTGGTCAACTTCTCGTACACTGACTTGTGCGTCTTGCCGAAGTTGATCGCCGTGTAGCCACCGTTATTCTCGGGCAGCTTCTGCTTGATGATATCGGCCTGGATGGTGACTCCCAGGTGATTGGCTTGGCCCGAAAGGTCGGCCGACAACTGGTAATCAGTGCCGTCTTTCTTGAAGCCGTTGTTGCGCACGTAGCACCACAGCACGGTGAACATGCCGAGCTCGTGGGCGCGGGCGAACGCGTCAGAGATCTCGGCGAGCTGGCGGCGGCTCTCGACACTGCCCCAGTAGACGGTGGCGCCGACGGACGTGCAGCCCATCTCGAACGCGCGCTCGACGGTGGTGAACACGGTCTGGTCGGGCATCTGCGGCAGGCTCAACAGCTCATTGTGGTTCAGCTTGAGCATCATGGGAATCTTGTGCGCATATTTGCGCGCGATCGAGCCCAACACACCATAGGTGGAGCACACGGCGTTGCAGCCACCTTCGATGGCGAGCTCAACGATGTTGGCCGGATCAAAGTACTCAGGGTTCGGCGCGAACGACGCGCCGGCGCTGTGCTCGATGCCCTGGTCGACGGGCAGGATCGACACGTAGCCGGTGCCGGCCATGCGCCCCGAGTTCAGCATGTGGTTGAAGTTGCGCAGCACGGTGGGGCCACGGTCAGAGTGCGAGAACACGCGATCGACGAAGTCACCACCCGGCAGATGCAGCGTCTCTTTCGGGATCGCCGTCGCCTTGTGGTTCAACAGGGTGTCGGCGTCTTTGCCGAGCAATTCTTGAATCTTCGACAGCGACATCGCGGGCTCCGTCTTCGTGGGGGAAAGGGACGCCGCCTTCTACGCCATCGCCGGCTGCGCCGCATCCGCAGACGTCGTCATCGTCAGCGCAGCAGGTCGACGAGCGCGGCGTGCTGAGCGTCGCTGTCGTCGACCAGCAACACCGAGACGGCGTCGGGGCGCTTGCGGAACAGCCCGCTGGGGCTGCCGCGCAACCGCGACTGGAAGCGCAGCGCCCAGCTCTCTGCGTCGAGCGCGACGACGGCGGACGGCGCGCCGCTGAAGCCACGCAGCAAGAGGATCAAGAGATCGTCGTCGAGGACGGCGCCGGCAAAGCCGAGCTGTGTGCCGAGGGGAAACGCCTGCTGCGCCGTCGCGCCGTCGACGCCGAGACGCGTGAGCGTGGTGTCGGTCGCGCCGTCGGCGACGGTGAGCAGCAGCACCCCGTCGTCGTCGGCGAGCACGGGCTGGACCGAGCGAAAGCGATCGGTCTGGACGACGGTGCCGTCGAGCCGCACCTGGCGCACGTCGTGGAAGAAGTCTGCTGTTTGCCCCTCGAGCACGATGCGGTCGCCCAGCGTGCCGAGCACGTTGAAGAAGAAGTCGCCGCTGACGACGACGTCGCCGAAGCTGCCGTCGTCCTCGAAGCGGCGCAGCCCCGCTGACGTCTGCACCAGTCGCTCGCCCAACAGGTGGTGAACGGCGGCGAAGCCGTCGGGGATCTGGGTGAAGCGTTCGGCACCCGTGGCCGGGTCGAGCCCGACCCAACGCGACCCGCTGAAGGGCGAGCGCGCGTCGAAGACCAGCAGGTCGTCATCGAGGACGACGGGGAAGGTGTTCTCGAGCGCCGCAGACAACGACGTCTGCCAGACCACCGTCGCCGTCGCGGTGTCGACGACCGTCGGGCCCCGTTGCGTCATGAACAGCGCCCGGCCCGGGCTGAGCTGCTGCGGCGCGAAGGGCGGCGCGGTGTTCACGCCGGGGTTGCTGGCGAGCAGCACGTCGCCGTCGGGGGTGCCATTGAGGCGGAACCGCAGCGCGCGCTCGGCCCCTGCGGCGTCGATCGTCACCACCCAGACGCGGCCGTCGTCGAGCAACACCGGGCTCGCTGGACGCCCCTCGGGTGAATGCGCCACCAGCGTCGTCGTCACGCCGTCGCGCGAGCCGGCGCGAAAGACGCCGCCGTCGACGCCGCGGGCGAAGACGGCGTCAGCGGTGAGGACGGCGCCGCCGAAGTCGGTCTCGGCGACGCGCACGAGCTCGTCGCCGGTGCGGCGGTAGACGTCTTTGCCCAGCACCCGCAGCTCGCTGTCGTCGTCAATGGGCGTCGCTGCGCCGACGAACCAGAACGGCATGCCTTGCTGCTGTGCGAGCGCGGCGCGGCCGGTCTCGTTGGTCACATGCACAACGCGGTGCTCGACGACCTCGTGGCCGAAGTCGTCGACCGCGACGAATTCGTTGTCGACGTCTGTGGGGAAGTCGCGGACGCCGAGCTCGACGGCGCCG
>JANNAY010000952.1:0-3512 GCA_031384945.1 Deltaproteobacteria bacterium | reverse complement strand
CGGCGCCTCTGGCCTTTTCACGCCGTGCACCACAGCGCCCCGCGCCTCGATTGGTTCGCCACCCTGCGCGGACATCCGGTGAACGATGCATTGCAAAGAGCGATCTCTGTGACGCCTTTGTTGTTGCTGGGGTTTCGCCCGGGCGTGGTCGCCGGCGTCGCCCCGGCCCTCGTGCTCTACGGCTTCCTGCTGCACGCCGACGTCAGTTGGAGCTTCGGACCCCTGCGCCGCGTGCTCGCCTCACCGCGCTTTCACCGTTGGCACCACGCCCGCCTCGACGAGGTCAGCAGGAACGACAACGACGGCAAACGCGAGAACGTGGGCTGCAACTTCGCCGGCCTCTTCCCGATCTACGACGTCGTGTTCGGCACGTACTTCTTGCCGGACCACGCGCCGCTGCGCACCGGCGTCGACGACGTCATGCCGGTGAACCCGCTGCGGCAGTTGCTGTGGTCGTTCAGTCCGCGATCGCGGTGATCTTGGCGATGTCTGCGGGCATCGGGCCGGAATGCGCAAAGGCGAAGGTCTGCACGTCGGCGGCGTTCAACGTCGTCGCCAGCGTGTGCAACGACGCGACACCCTGCGCCTGATCATCAGAGAACGGGCGGGGGGGCGCCTTGATGTGCCCATCGGCAGCGCCGGTGGCGGCGTCGCCGAAGAACAAGACGCCCGTGATGAGAAACACCATCGAGCCAGCGGTGTGGCCGGCGACGGCGAAGACTTTGACGGTGGCATCGCCGACGACGACGTCTTCGCCGCCGACGAGGGCGCGGTCGACGACGAGGCCGCTGTCTTCTGTGCCCATCATCTTGGGCAACATGCCTTTGAACGCTTCTTTGCCGGCCATCTGCGCGAGGTCGCCCTTGCCCGCGGCGAGAAACGCGCCTGGGTGCGCCTTGCGAACCGCCGCGCAGCCGTGGGTGTGGTCAGGGTGTCCGTGCGTGAGAAAGATGCCGTCGACGACGAGCTGCTGCGCGCTGAGCGCGTCGAGCACGGCCTTTGCCGTCAGGTCGTTGCCGCAGTCGACGAGCACGACGTGTTTGTCGCCGACGTTGACGGCGTAGGCCGAGACGTAGCCGTCTTTGAGCAAGATGGCCTTGCCAGAGGCGATGGGACCGGTCTCGGGCATCGGCGCGTTGCCCGAAAACACCGACGCCATCATCACGACAAAGGCGCCGACGACGACGACGATGAGGGCGACGACGGCGACGACGATGCGCTTGACGGTCTGCATGGTCGCCAGCGTTAACCGATCGCCTGTGCAGTGGCGAGGCGCTCGTCGTCAACGCGAGCTCGTGGGCCGAGCGGCTGGCAATGAAATTGGGTTGGGGAGCAACGAGGTGTCGTCATTTGACGTCGACGACGCTAATGGGCGGCATGCGCTACCAGCCCGAGCTCATCGAACCGAAGACCCAAAAGAAGTGGGACGACGCCCACGCCTTTCGCACGCCGACCGACCTCGTCGAGCTGCAGAAGAAGCCAAAGTTCTACGTGCTCGACATGTTTCCGTACCCGTCGGGCGCGGGGCTGCACGTCGGACATCCCGAGGGCTACACGGCCACCGACGTCGTCGCGCGGCTCAAGCGAATGCAGGGGTTCAACGTCTTGCACCCGATGGGCTGGGACGCTTTCGGTTTGCCCGCCGAGCGCGCGGCGCTGCGCGAGAACATTCATCCCGCTGTCATCACGAAGCGCAACACCGACAACTTTCGCAAGCAGATCAAACGGCTGGGCTTCAGCTACGACTGGGATCGTGAGATCGACACCTCGTCGGTCGACTACTACAAGTGGACGCAGTGGATCTTCTTGCAGCTGCACAAGAAGGGGCTGAGCTATCTCGCCGAGGTCCCGGTCAACTGGTGCCCTGCCTTGGGTACGGTGTTGGCCAACGAAGAGGTCAAAGACGGCAAGTACGTCGAGACCGGCGACGCGGTTGAACGCCGCACAATGAAGCAGTGGATGCTCAAGATCCCGGTGTACGCTGAACGCCTCATTGATGACCTCGATGGCCTGGATTGGCCCGACGGCGTCAAAGACATGCAGCGCAACTGGATCGGCAAGAGCGAAGGCGCCGAAGTCACGTTCGAAATTGCCGACAGCGTCGCCGCCGGCACTGCTGAGAAGTTCACGGTCTTCACCACGCGTCCCGACACGCTCTTCGGCGCCACCTACTGTGTGCTCGCCCCCGAGCACCCGCTGGTCGCGAAGATCACGACGGCTGCGCAGAAGTCTGACGTCGACGCGTACGTGAAGAAGGCCTCGCAGAAGACCGACCTCAACCGCACCGACCTCGCCAAAGACAAGACCGGCGCGTTCACGGGTTCGTTCGCGGTGAACCCCGCCAACGGCGCCAAGGTGCCCGTCTGGATCGCCGACTACGTGCTGATGACCTACGGCACCGGCGCCATCATGGCCGTGCCCGCCCACGATCTGCGCGACAACGAGTTCGCCGCGGCCTTCAAGATCCCCGTCGTCGAGGTCGTGAAGCCCGTCGACGGCAGCGGTCACGAGGCTGGTCCCACGGGCTGCTTCGCCGGCGACGGCATCTCGATGAACTCCGGCTTCCTCGACGGCATGAAGACCGACGACGCCAAGCGCGCAATGGCCGACTGGCTCGAGCACAAGGGCCACGGCAAGAAGCGCGTCACCTACAAGCTGCGCGACTGGCTCTTCTCGCGCCAGCGCTACTGGGGCGAGCCCTTCCCGATCTTGCACGCCGACGACGGCGAGATCATCGCCGTCGACGAGAGCGAGCTGCCCGTCACGCTGCCGCCGGTCGATGAGTACAAACCGACAAGCGAAGGCAAGCCGCCGCTCGGGCGCGCCTCGGCGGATTGGCTGCGCGTGAAGCTGAAAGACGGCCGCATGGCCACCCGCGAGCTCAACACTATGCCCCAGTGGGCCGGCTCGTGCTGGTACTATTTGCGCTACATTGACCCGCGCAACGCAGCGCAGGCTTGGAACGCTGATCTCGAGAAGTACTGGATGCCTGTCGACTTGTACGTCGGCGGCGTTGAGCACGCGGTGCTGCATTTGCTGTACGCCCGGTTCTGGCACAAGGTGCTCTTCGACGCTGGCTTGGTCAGCACGAAAGAACCGTTCCAGAAGCTCTTCAATCAGGGCATGATCCTCGCCTATTCTTACAGCGACAAGGCTGGCAAGTACTACGGCCCCGACGAAGCGCGCGATGTCGACTTCGCGAAGGGCACCGCGTTTCTCAAAGAAGGCGGCAGCGAGCTCGACGTCCAGGTCGAAAAGATGTCGAAGTCGAAGAAGAACGTCGTCGACCCCCTCGACGTCATCGCCGACTACGGCGCCGACGCCCTGCGCCTCTACGAGCTCTTCATGGGACCGCTCGAACAAGTGAAGCCCTGGCAGATGGCCGGCGTCGAAGGCGTCTCGCGCTTTCTCGCCCGCGCCTGGCGCCTCGTCGTCGACGAAGAGACGTCGACGTTGGCAAAGAAGGTCACAGACGCGCCGCCGTCGTCGGAAGCGGCGCTCGAGAAGCTGCT
>JANNAY010000934.1:0-2168 GCA_031384945.1 Deltaproteobacteria bacterium | reverse complement strand
TGAGCTCGCCGAGGGCGAGGTAGCTGTCAGAGACGTATTCGCTCTTCGGGTACTGGCGGATGAGCTGCGAGTAGTTGTCAACAGCGTCTTTGGTCTTGCCAGCTTCATACTGGTTGAAGGCCATGATGTAGAGGACTTCATCGAGGCGCGGGTAGTTCGGGAACTTGTCCAAAATGATGGCGTAGTTCTGCAGCGCCTGCTTCTTGTATGCATCTGATTCATTCAGGTACGTCGCGAGTTGAGGCTCTTTACCGCCGCGGCCGTTGTCGACCCACTTCTGGTAAGACTCATCGAAGGTCTTGAACTCTTTTTGGTAAATGTACTTGGACTTGGCCCAGTAGATTTCAGCCAGACGAAACACCAGCTCGCCGCGGCGCTCGTCTTCGGGCTTGAGCTTGGCGAGCAGCGCCTTGATCTCGGTGATCTGCTCGTCGCGCTTGGTCTCGGCCTTCTTCGAGTTCTCGAAGCTCTTCTCAGAGAAAGCTTCGCGCTGGACGTTGGCC
Source organism: Deltaproteobacteria bacterium (assembly GCA_031384945.1). Classification (GTDB taxonomy): domain Bacteria; phylum Myxococcota; class UBA727; order UBA727; family VGSZ01; genus VGSZ01. Next base: position 1,665 of record JANNAY010000934.1, on the reverse strand, counting down.
GGGCCCGTCGTGCGCAGCTCTTCTTTCTTCGGCTCGTCGGCTTTTGTGCCGTCTTTCTTCTCGTCTTTCTTGTCGTCGGACTTCTTGTCGTCGCTCTTCTTGGCCTTCGCTTTGGCCTTGGCGGCAAAGGCGCTGTCGATGGCGATGCCACCGGGGCCGACGTCGACAGACGCGACGGCGAAGGTGAGACCAAATGCGAACGCGAAGCGGAACCGGGGCCCGATCGGCCCCCGAGCGGGAAGTGCGGGCTTCGTGGTGGTCATGTGAGGGCGGGCTCCATCGGGTGCCGCGCGGGCTTTCCGGCGCTGGCGTCAAGAGAGGCGAGTCACCTCGGCCGTATGTCGTTGAGGCCACCCGGGCAACCCGGATCATGAGCCTTCGACGACGAGACCGCAGGCGGGTGGGATAAGGAACCACCCTGTGATCGGACACCAATCCGATAGGTTGTGACCGCTTGCGCGCCCTGTGGGTTCCCGTCTTTCTCTCCGCCGTCGCGTCCTGCGGCGCCGTTTCCTGTGGCGGCGGCTCCGTCGACGCAGGCGGCGTCCCCGTCGTCGCTGACGCCGTCGTCGATGTCGCCTTTGCCGACGTCGCCGCCTTCATCGACGTCGTCGGCAAGGGCGCCGCCGCCGGTCTCCTCCCGAAAGAAGCGCTGCGACTCTCGCAGTCGGCGCTCGAAGCAGCGGGCGTCAAAGGCCCCGTCGTCGTCGCCGTTCGCGCTGGCGGCGACGTCGTTGTCGGCGCCGTGCTCGTCGACGCCGCGCGCTTTCAGGCTGCCCTCGCGCTCTCTTTGCCAGACGGCGCCCACGTCGAGCGCCGCTACGCAGCGGTCGACGCCGTCGTGGTCGGCGGCGTCGACACAGCCCTCGTCAGGGCCAAAGACGGCGTCGCCTACGTCGTCGTCGCGCCCCGCGATGCGTTGGCGGCGGCCACGCTGATCGAGGCGCTGGCGTCGGGGGCGCTGGCGCCAGCGCGCACGGTGACGTCGACGAACACGACGGCGACGACGCTGACGGCGGGCAAGGGCTTGCTGCGCGACGTGCCGGGGCTGACGGCGCTGACGGGCGGCGTGCGCGTCGATGGATCTGACGTCGTCGTCGACCTGCACGCTGGCGTCGAGGGCGAGCTCAAGGCGCTGGTGGGCGGGCTGTCGGCGCCCGCGCCGCCGTGGTCCTGCGCCGTTGAAGATGTCGCGGCGCTGTCGCTGCGGCTGCCGCCGGCGTCGGCGCAGGCGCTGTCGACGTTGGTGAACGGCGAAAGCGGCAACGACCTCGACGCCTTTGCTGGACGCGTCGTGCTGGCGCTGCACGAGGTCGGGCAGGGCACACCGCTGCGGGCCGATGACAAGGCGACGTGGGCCTCGGTCGTCGTCGCTGGCGTGCCGCGGGCGGGCGCTGCCGCCGGGTTGCAGAAGACGTTGGCCGAGAGCGGCAAGGCCCCTGTCGTGCGCACGGTCGGCGCGCGGCGGGTGCTCGACCTCGACCATCCTGAAAAACCGTGGCGCAAAGTCAGCGCTGTCGTCGACGAAGACGTCTTCGCCCTCGGCGTCGGCGCCAGCGTCGTCGTCGACCGCGCCGCCGTCGGCAGCAGCTGCGTCGAATCACCCGGCCGACTGCTGCGGATCGATGGGAAGAAGATGTTGGCCGTGCTGTCGCGGGCGGCGCC
>JANNAY010000902.1:0-1502 GCA_031384945.1 Deltaproteobacteria bacterium | reverse complement strand
CAGACCAGACGGCGGCGTCGGCGCTGGCGTCGTCGCCGTCAAAGGCGGCGTCTTCGAGGGCGCGTTCGCGTTCTTGCAAGGCGGCGAGGTCGAGGTCTTCGACGGCTTTGGCTTCGACGACGTCGGCGGGCTTGATCGTGATCTTCTTCGGCGGCTTCTTCGGCGCCTCGGTCGTCTTCTGCTCAACGGGCTTCGGACCGCGCTCGACGACGACGGGCTTCGGCCGATCGAGGGCGAGACCCGGAAAGCTGAGCACCGCCATTTCAAGCATGCGGTCGAGCTCGACGCGACGGGACGTCGCCAGAAACGTCACGAGCTTGTTCATCGGCTCGTCGTCGAGCCGGGCGATGCGCGTGACGTGCAGGCCGTCGGCGTCTTCGTCGACGACGACCGCGGCGGCGTCTTCGAGCGACAACAGCGTGCGCAGATCGTCGCGCCGCAACTGCGGCACGAGCCGCTTGCCCGGCGGCAGGTACAAGCCATCGAAGCCGGCGACGCGCACAAAGCCCGGACGCGCCAACAACGTCGACAGCCGCGCCCCCAGCCGCGGCATGCCGGGGCGCACGACCTCGCGCAGCACCGTGCGGCTGCGTCCGTCTTCGCCGGACACGCGCGACAACAACAGCCGCGCCAGCTCGGCAGCGTCGGCGCCGTCGACGAAGCTCTCGAGCACGAACAGATCGTCGTCGTCGTCGAGCACAAAGAGCTCGGGCTCGATGCTGTCGTCGTCGAGGGCGGCGCCGAGGCGCAGGCGCACTTCGAATTTTCGCGACAGCGGCTGCGCCGTCAGCGTCGTCGTCGTCGCCGGCAGCGTCGGCGCCAGCGCGTCGTGCAGCGTGATCTCAGGCCACGGCGCCTTTGTGCGGCGCAGCTTGCCGTCGCCGTCGAGCAGGCCGATCTCGCTCTTCGCCGCCAGCGCCTCAGAGAGCTTGTCGGCGAGCGGGTGACGAAAGCCGTATTCGGTGAAGACGCCGCCCACCTCGTCGTCGTGCCTGACGTAGGCGCGCACGCCGCGTGCGGGTTCGTCGCCGCACCACAGCAGCAGCCACACCGGCGGCGTGGCCACGCGCACCAACAACTTCGGTGGGCCCGACGGCTCGACGACGACGTCGCAGACGCGGGCGTCGTGGCGGCCGAGCAGCAGCAGCCGCTCGAGCAAGCGGGCGCTTTCGCCTGCGCTGTCGACGACGAAGACGGCTTCGACGGGCACGCCGTTTTCGGCTCTGGCTTTGGGCGCGAGTGCTTCGAGCAATCCCGCGGCGCGGCGCGTGCGCAATAAGACCACGGGCATCGCGGCACCGCTGCGCAAGCGAACGACCTCGAGTCCACCGGCGGCGGCAGCTGCGACTTGCACGACGTCGTGGCCGTCTTTGGCGAGGGCGAGCGCGGCCGTTTGATCGAGCGCGTCGGTGACGACGTACGAGCCCGCATCGCGCGCGCCGCCCGCATCGATCGGCCCATCAATTGGGTCGAGCACGAGCCAATCCGCGGCGAACGCCTTC
>JANNAY010000890.1:0-7934 GCA_031384945.1 Deltaproteobacteria bacterium | reverse complement strand
CTCTGAGCAAGAGGCAAAGGCGGCGAAGGCGCAGGCGGCGTCGACGAACGCGTCGGCCGAAGGCGGCTCGTCGAAAGGCCCGCTCATTCTCGTCGGCGTCATCGTCTTGCTCGGCGTCGTCGCCATCGCCGCCATGATGATGATGAAGTAGCGCGACGGCCCGTACCCCGTCAGCGCACCAGCTCGACGCGCTTTGTCAGCGCCAGCGCCTGGTCTTCTTTGTGTTTCAACAGCACGCCGATGGTCTCTTTGAGGCCGGCTTCGTCGACGACGGTGCGGCCGAGGGCCTGCAGCGCCCGCACCCAATCGAGCGTCTCGCCGATGCTCGGCAGCTTCTTCAGGTCGAGGGTGCGCAGCCGCGCCACCGCCGTGGTCGCGTGCTGCGCCAGCTTCGCGTCGATGCCCGGCAGGCGCGCCAGCACGATGGCGAGCTCGCGGGCGGGGTCAGGAAACGTCAGCGACAGGTGCAAACAACGACGCCGCAGCGGCTCTGACAGCTCGCGGGCGGCGTTGCTGGTCAGCACCACGCGCGGGTGCTGCTTCGCTTTCACGACGCCGAGCTCGGGAATGCTCACCTGCATCTCGCCCAGCAGCTCGAGCAGCAGCGCCTCGAGCTCGGGGTCGGCCTTGTCGATCTCGTCGATGAGCAGCACGCATGGCACCTCGCTGCGCAGGGCCTGCAGCAGCGGACGCTCCATCAGAAATTCTTCGCTGAAGAACGCGCTGTGGTGCACCAGCAGCTTCTTCACGGCGTCGTCGAGGCTGACATCGCCCTCGGCGCCAAACAGCTCTTTGACGCGGTCGCGCAAGAGCTGCACGTAGAGCAGCTGCTTGGCGTAGTCCCACTCGTAGAGGGCGCGGCTCTCGTCGAGGCCCTCGTAGCACTGCAGGCGCAGCAGCGGCCGCCCCGTCGCCGTGGCGATGGCGCGGGCGAGCTCGGTCTTGCCGACGCCGGCCGGTCCTTCGACGAGGATCGGGCGATCGAGGGCGAAGGCGAGAAACGCTGTCGTCGACGTCGGCGTATCGGGCAGGTAGCCGGCGGCGGCGAGGCGTTTGCCGGCGTCGTCGACGGAGACGAAGTCGCTCATCTGGCTCATGTTGCTCACGGCGCGATCACGCCCTTGCGGAACAGGTCTCTGACGACGCTGTCGACGAGGACGAGGTCGACGGCGCCGGAGGCGATCAAGTCGCGCGGCGCGCCGCCGCGCTCGATCTGGTCGAGCACCGGCTGCGCCGCCAACGGCGACGTCGACCGGTACACGTCAAGCAGCTCGCGGCGCACGGTGAGCGGCGAGCCGTTGAGCAGCGCGCCGCTGCGCAGATCGTCGAGCCAATGCTCGAGCTCGGCGCACAGCTCGTCGAGCAGCGGCAGCAGCGCCGTCTTCGGCGCCGTCGGCGGCGCTGGCCCTTTGACGAAGGTAAACGGACCGTCGTCGACGAGCAGCAGCGCCCGCAGCGCGTCTCGGTGGTGCAGGGTCTGGGTGCCCATCGAGCACTGCGCGTCGACGATGTCGCCGTCTTGCAGCGAGATGAGAAAGCGCTGCGCCGCCGGACGCACCGCGAGCCGCCCCGTCAGTCGGCGGCGGTTGCACATGCGCAGCAGCGTCTGCGGGCCGATGCCGGCGAGGACGCCTTCGAAGCGAGCGCCGCCTTCTTCGATGCTGCTCTCGATGTCGCGCAGCGGCTGCGCGGCGTCGACGACGGCGGCGACCACGGCTTCGGGCCGCAATGATTTTTCGAGGTAGGCGTCGGCGCCGCCGTTGGCGGTCTTCAGCTTGGTCAGCATCTCTCGGTGGTGCGAGAACACGAGAAAGGGCACCTCGCGCAGCCGCGCGTTGTTTCTGACGAGGCCGAGCAGATCCCACCCCGACACCTTCGGCATCATGATGTCGCTCAAGATCACATCAGGCGGCGTCTGCACCGCGACGGCGAATCCGTCGTCGCCGTCGTGGGCGACGTCGACGTCGAAGCCGCGGGCGCGCAGCAACACCCGATAGAGCTGCGACAGGTCGAGGTCGTCTTCGACGACGAGACAGCGGGGCTTGCGCAGCTTCAGCAGCTGCTCTTGCGACGCCGACGATTTGTGGTCGCCCGGTGCGGTGAATTCGATGTCGAAGCCGCCGTCGAATCCGCCGTCGAATCCGGTGTCGTCGTCGATGGCGATGAAGTCTTTGAGGTCGACGCTGGTGCTGGCTTCGGCGTTTTCGATGAATTCAAAGGCGACGGGGGCGTCTTTGGCGGCGAGCGCGGCGAGGGCCTCGCTGCCGGTCTTGCCGCCGCCTTTGACAGCGACGATGGAGCCGTTTTCGACGGCGATCTCGCCGCCCTCGCTGTTGGCGATGTCGAGCACGCCGGTGGCCTTGTGCAACGACAGCTGCGCCACCGCCCGCACCACCGGCCGCTCGCGCGCGAGGGGCAGCTGCAGCACGCCGTCGAGCACCGATGGCGGCGACGAGGCGGGCACCACGCGGGCCACGCCCTGGCGCACGAGGTCGATGGCGGCTTTGACGTCGACGTTGGCGTTGACGACGACGGGGCGGGACGCCGACGACGCCAACAGCGCCAGCTCATCCGCCGACGGCACCCGCGGAAACACCAGCGCCGTCGGCTGAAACATGCGCTGCAAGAGCAGGGCGTGGCGCAGGTCTTCGGCGACCAGCGGCTGGTGGCCGCGGTTGCGCAAGCTGGCCTCGAGAGAGGTCTCGGCGAGCGGTCCGACGACGACGACGCGGGAGGTCATGGTCCCCCTTAGCCGCGCGGCGTTTCACGTTCAACCGTCGGCAGCAAGAACACCGCGGGCGACCCGGTCGGCGAACCGCACGCCCTGATCGGTCAAGAAGAAGCGGCCGTCGTCGGCGGCGACGTCGCCGGCGCCGATGGCGACGTCGAGGGCGGCGCGGATGGCCGCTGTCACCGGCGAAACATGCAAACGGCCGTACGCCTCGACGTCGACGCCTTTGGCTTTGTCACGCAAACCAAAGGCGATGGCCTCGCGCAGCGCATGATCGGGCGCGAGCACTTCGACGTCGTCGGCGCCCTCGACGTCGGCCTGCCAGTCTTGGAGCAGCGGGTGGTTGCGCCGGCGGATGGCGCGGCCGTCAACGGCGACGACGAAGCCGACAGCAGAGGGCCCGAGCCCAAGAAACTCGCCGCGCTGCCAGTAGAGGCGGTTGTGCCGTGAGGTCTTGTCCGGCCGCGCGTACGACGAGACCTCGTACTGCTCGTAGCCGGCCGCTTCGCACAGCCGCTGTACGTCTTCGTAGGCGGCGGCCTGGGCGTCGTCGTCGACGGCGGCGCGCTTCTTCTGGGCGATGAGCTGCACGAGCGGCGTGCCCGGCTCGACCGTGAGCAGGTAGGCGGACAAATGCGCCACACCGAGCGCTCTCGCCCGCACAATGTCGCTCTGCAGACGCGCCCCGCGCTCGCCCGGGACCCCCACGATCAGGTCTACGCCCACATCGATGTCGTGTCGTAACAAGGCCTCGATCGCCGCGCAGGCCTGGGACCCGCTGTGGGCGCGCCCGAGGTAGCCGAGCACGTCGTCATCGAAGCTCTGCAGGCCCACCGAAACCCGGGTAAATCCGGCGTCTTTCAAGCCGGCGGCGTAGGCGTCATCGACGTCTTCTGGGTTCACTTCGAGGCTGACTTCGGCGCCGGGCGCGAGGGCCGGTTTCAGCCCCGCCACGATCTGGCCGAGATCGTGCGTAGGCAAAGAAGATGGAGTGCCGCCGCCAAAGCTCAGTGTCTGCAGATCGGACCAACCCGGTCCGCGCGCGCGCCACTCGTGCAGCAGCGTCTCGACGTAGCCCGTGGTGCCCTGCCCCACGACGATCGCAAAGTCGCAGTACGGGCAGCGCCGCCGACAAAACGGCACGTGCACATACACACCCCGGTTGTGGGTCTTCGGCAGCGCCGGGATCGCAGACGCGGTCACAGCGGCAAGACGGCGCCGGGGTGGGTGGGCTCTGTCAGACGGGCCTTCGCCCAGGCAGCTGGCCACTGCTCGCGCAGCAGACGCAGCGCGACGTCATGGGCGCCCTTGTCGCGCGCCATCACACACGGATCGGGCACGACGACCTCGTAGCCGCGGGCGAGCGCATCAGCGGCCGTCAGCAGGATCGCCGTGTGGGTCTCGAGTCCCACCAGCGTCAGCCGGCGGATGTGCTTCTTCTGCAGCAGCAGCTCGAGGTCGGTGCCGTAGAAGGCCGACGGCGCGGGCTTCTTGAGCACGCGTTCGTCGGAGCGCGGTGTCAGCTCTTGGATGACGCTGCTGGCGTCTTCGTCGTGGGCGAAGACGACGACGCGGCCCCGCTCGCGAAAGTAACGAAGCTCGCCCTGCACGAAGCGCACGATGCCGCCGGCGCCGTCGATGGACGTCGGACCGCGAAAGCGATCGATGGTCATGTCGAGCACGACCAGCGCGCGGTCGGACTCGCCCGGCCCCAGCAGGTCGCCAGGATCGGCGGATGCCGCCGCGGAAACGGGGTCGTCTTTGTCGTCGGTGGCCACGTCGACCTCGCCGTCAGGAAGCGGAGCGCGAATGAACGCCCCGCGTCGAGCGTTGTGTTGCCATCGCTCAGCGTCAATGCGTCGCGCGTGCGTTCTCGCCGCCAAGGCGGACGTCTGTCCGACGATCTCGATGGTGCGGCGAGGCCGCCGTCGACGACGAAACGTTCTGGAACCGGACGCATCTGAACGTTGTGCTTCTTCGTAGGTGCTTACGGGTTTGTCTGTCTGGGTTTGTTCTTTGGGAGGTGTGCGATGACGATGAAGAGCGCTGAAACCATGAAGCTGCCGCCGAGCCTCGAGCGTCCGCTGAGCCAGCATCCACTGCGTGCACGTCGTCGTCCCGGTCCGCCGGGTGCCGATGCTGCGCCAGCGATTGAGACCGAGCTCGAAGACGCCGCGCGCATTCTTGAGCTCATCGAGTCGGGTGACTTGCCCTCAGAAGCGCCGCCCGCCCTGCCCGTGCCCGTCAACGCCAGCGGCAAACCGCTGCGCCGTTTGACGGCCGAAGACGAAGCGGCCCTCGGCTACCGCATCCAGACCTGGGGCGACATCGACGCGCGCAACGCGCTCGTGCTCGCCAACCTCGGTCTCGTGCACCTCGTGGCCAACCAGATGCGCCGCAGCGGCGTTCGCTACGAAGACCTCGTGCAGGAGGGAACGTTGGGTCTGTTGCGCGCCACCGAGACCTTTGAGCCGGATCGTGGTGTCCGCTTCAGCACCTATTGCGTGTACTGGATCCGGGCGAAGATCCAGCGCTTGCTGCAGCGCCTCGACCGCGACGACACGCCGTCGATCGCCGGCGCCGAGATGGAGAACCTGGAGGGCGGCCGGCGTCGTCGTCCGCGCGCCCGCGCGGTCAGCCTCGAAGCCCCCATCGGCAGCGGCTCTGAAGGCGACGAACGCAGCGTCGGCGACCTCGTCACCGACGGCGGCGAAACCCCGCAAGACGTGACGTTGCGCTTCGAACGCGACCGCGCCGTCGACCGCGTCTTGACCGACATCGCCAAAGAGATCGGCGACCCGCGCCTCGTGACCATCATCGAGAAGCGCCTGCTCGCCGACGAGCCCGAGACCCTCGCGGTGTTGGGCGATCGCTTGAACCTCTCGCGCGAAGGCGCCCGTCTTCTCGAGAACAAGGTGTTGAAGCTGGCCCGCCAGCGCCTCGACGCCTTTGCCCAGAAGAGCACCTGAGAACCGCCTGCCACGCTGGCAGTTTTGACTCCTGACAGCGGGAAAGCCGGAGCAGCGATGCTCCGGTTTTTTTTAGGCCAAGCCTTCGGCGTCGCCGACGGCGGCGATGAAGGCCTCTTCGAGGTCGGCTTTGCCGGTCTGCTCGCGCAGCTGTTGCGGAGAGCCCGCGGCTTTGACCTTGCCGCCAGCGACGATGACGACGTGGTCGGCGAGGGCGGCGACCTCTTGCATCACGTGGGTCGAGAACACGACGCAGCGGCCGGCCTGCTTCTGTTGCAGCAGGAACGCGCGCATGGCGCGGATGCCTTTGACGTCGAGTCCGGCGGTGGGCTCGTCGAGCACGAGGTTTTGCGGCTGGTGCACGAGCGCGCGCGCGAGCGCGACCTTGAGCTTCTGGCCCTGCGAAAAACCTTCGGCGCGGCGGTCTTGAAACTCGGTCATCTCGAGGATCGCGAAGAGCTCAGCGCTGCGCGCGGCGATGGTTTTGTCGTCGAGGCCGTGCAGCTTGCCGAAGTAGTCGACGTGCTCGCGCGGGGTGAGGCGCGGGTAGAGGCCATGGGCGTGCGGCAGGGCGCCGAGGCGGCGGTGGGCCTGCATCGGGTCGAGCTTGACGTCGACGCCGTCGACCTCGACCTTGCCTTGGTCGGCGGCGAGCAGCGCCGTGATCATGCGCAGGGTGGTGGTCTTGCCGGCGCCGTTGGGCCCGAGCACGGCGGTGATGGCGCCGTCGTGGGCGTCGAAAGAGACGCCGTCGACGGCCTTGACCGCGCCGAAGGATTTGTAGACGCCGTCGACGTGGATCATGGAGCCCTCTTCATGGAGCAGGGCCCATCAAGTCGACGAAGGTCGGAAAGGGGCGGAGCTTCGCCACGCAGCCTGTGTCGAGGTCTTTGGCGGTGCCCGCGGCGAGGAAGTCGGCGACGACGTCGGCGACGCAGCCGCGGCCGACGGCGCCGTGGCCGCCGCCTTTGACGATGACGTGGGCGTGGTCGGCGAAGCCAGCTTCGACGCGTTGGGCGTGGTGCGGCGGCGTGATGGGATCGAATTCGCCGGACAAGATCAGCGTCGGCGTCGACGTCGGCTTCATCGTCGGCTGCGGCACCGTCGCGTGCGGCCATTTGTCGCAGAGCTTCTTCATCACGGGCCGCTCGTCGTCGAAGACGGCCTCGGGCGGCGGCGGCTTGTCGGTGAAGTAGGGCGCGTCTTCGGCGCAGATGATGCTCGCGTTGACCGGTCCGTGGATGGCGCCCTCGAGCGACTCGCCGACGGTGATCGCCAGCGCCAGCAGCGGCTGCAGATCGCCCGGCTCGCCGTTGACCCCGACGGCGTTCTTCAACACGGGCCCGAGCAGCGCGCGCGTCTGGTCGGCGTAGATGAGCATGCGCACAGTGCCGTTGATGAGCTTGTCGTCGACGGGCAGCTCGATCCGCTGGCCGGTCGTCGGGTGGTGCACCGTGACGTTCTGGGGCTCGGCCTTCCATTTCGCCTTCAGCGCCACGAAGGCGGTGACGGCGTCGTCGCCGGCGGCGCGCAGGGCGTTGGTCATGTCCATGGGGATGTCTTCGGCGAGGGCGCGGTCGAGCGGGGCGAAACCATCGACGACGAGGGCGCGGGCGCGTCTGGAAAACATCTGGTCATAGACGACGGCGAGGCGGGTGCCGTAGCTGACGCCCAACACGTTCCAACTGTCGAGGTCGAGGGCGGCTCTGACGGCGTCGACGTCGCGGGCGGCGTCGCGCGTCGTGATGAAGCGCGGATCGAGCGTCATGTGGCTGGCGCAGGCGGCGGCGCGGTCGACGTCGTTGTCGTCTTTGATGCGGGCGGCGAGCGGGCGATCGTCTTTGCACGACTGCGGCAGCGAGCGACCGGTGCCGCGGATGTCGACGAGAACGATGGCGTGGTCGGCGCGCAGCGCGCTCACGAGCGGCAGCAGCGCCACGTAGTCGCGCGTCGCTGCCTGACCGGGGCCGCCGGCGAGAAAGGCGATGGGCAGTCCTGTGGGGTCGGCGCCCGTCGCTGGCAACACCGCGAAGCCGATCGAGATCTGCTTTTCGGGGTGGTCGGCGTCGATGGCGACGTCGACGGCGCCGCATTTGCCGTAGGCGCGGGCGCCGGCGGGGTGGGCGAGCGTGCACGGCGTGAGCGGCACGCCGGCGCTGAGCACGAGCGCGAGCAGCATCATGCTGTGACCGACACGACGACGGGCTCGACGACAGGCTCGATGACAGGCTCGA
>JANNAY010000880.1:0-5077 GCA_031384945.1 Deltaproteobacteria bacterium | reverse complement strand
CGGCGATGGCGATGGCGATGTCGTTCTTGCGCAGGTGCCAGACAAAGAAGGGCGCGCCGAGCGACAGACCAAAAGCCAACAGGTTGTGCGGCACCAACGACGCGCCGTCGCTGGCGAAGTAGCCGCCGACGTCGAATTCGCCGCCGCCGCCGGCGAAGCCGCTGTCGACGACGACGACGACGGCGACGACGCCGAGGGCGACGAGGTCGGCCCAGCGGCGGCGGCGCACGACGACGACGACGACGGCGAGGCCCGCGTAGGCGGCGACGAGGATCTGCACGCGCGAGCACAGCAGCACGAGCAGCGCGGCGACGACGACGCGGGCATCGATGAGGGGCCAGGCGCTGCGGGCATCGGGCAGCGTCGTCGCCCCACCGCCCCCCTGGCCCCCCGAAACCGGGGGGAAATCGCGCCCCGTGACGTCGTCGCTGATGCGGCGCATGGCGGGCACGGCGACGACGATGAGGGCGGCGCAGGCGATGGGCAGCGCCAGTCCTTGCGGGTGCTGGAAGAGGTTGGTGACGACCAGCGGCGGAAACGTGGCGCCGTTCACCCATCCCGCCGGAAACGCGCCCTTGAGCGGCAGCCAGGCGCCCCAGCCGTCGGCGAGGACCGCGGCGACGGGGCCGCCGGCGAGGACGACGACGACGACGGCGGTGGCTGCTGCTTTAGACGTCATGCCGAGCGCGCAGGCGAGATCGTGAATGCACCAGAGGCCGACGGCGAGCCCGAGCAAGGTGACGACGTCGAGACACTGCGACAAGGGCAACTGCGTAAAGGCGCGGACGACGCCGCCGACGACGGCGAACCCGGGGTGGTAGCGCAGCGGCTGTCCGGGAAAGAGCGGGTGCTCGAGGGGCCAGACGTCGCGGGCGACGGCGCCGGCGAGGGGCAGGTGCGTCGACGACTCGTCCCACAACCACGTTGTGAGACTCACCACCGCCAGCAGCGCGAACAGCAGCGCGAAGGTGAAGCGCATGCGCCGCGACCACGGCGGGGCGGCGTTTGTCGTGGCGCTCGGCGCGGCGCGGCGCTCGCGGACGACGACGAACGCGAGGGCACCAGCGGCGCCGAGTACGACGACGCCGACAGCGGTGCCCGTCAGCCGCGCCAACGTCGGCAGCGCGCCCGCGAGCATCGCCAACGTCGACGCTGCGGCCACCGACCCGTGCCGTTCGCCGAGCGCCAGCAGCAGCGCGCGCACGCCGGCCAGCAGCGCGCTGACGGCGACGACGAGGACGAAGGTGCCAGCGAAGACGTTCACGGCGACACCGGGTCACGAGCGAGCGTGAGAACGACAAAACCGACGCCGCTGTTGACGTCGCGACGGCTCTTCTCGGCGAGTCCGCGCAGTCTCTTTGGCAACAGCGTGCCGGGCCTGACGACGACGGTGATGTCGCCGTCACACGGCAGCGTGGTCAAGAAGCGGTCGACATCGCTGACATCGACGACGAGGGCTGTGCCGCCGGCGGGGGCGATGTGGTCGGCGAGAGCGTCGTCGACGACGACGAGCCCTGGTGTTTGCAACGTCGCGCCGAGCAGCGCTTCGAGCACGCGCGACGTGTCGGGCGTCGACGCGCGCGGGGGCAACGCGCAGTCGATGGCTTTGTTCTTCCAAGCGCGCCCATGGTCCACCGCAAAGGCGACGCGGACGTCGTCGAGGTCCCACGGCAGGCCGGTCACGGGGCGCCAGTTGTCGGCCATGCGCCGCACTTCGCGGGCGCGCATGCGCTCGTCGGTGCCGGGCACGAGCGCGAGCAGCGCGATCAGCGGCACGACGGCCGCAACGGCCACGACGGCGCTGGCGCGGTGGACGACGCCGACGATGACGACGGGGGCTGTGACGACGACGACGACGACGACGACGCTGTTGGCGGGCGACAACCCGAGCCACAGCGGCACGCTGTCAGGACACAGCCCGCGCACGATCGTCGGCAGCACCAACTCAACAACCGGGTTGCGCAACACGTCGGGCAGGTGGGGAAACAGCGCGCCGGCGAAGCCGCTGACGACGACGCCGGCAGCGGCGCCGACAAAGGCGATGGCCCGCCCGAAGCGCGCGCGCTCGAGCGCCAACACCGCGGTGACGGAGAGGATGCCGATGAGCTCGCTGATGTAGCGGGGTCCGACGCTCCACCCGCCGCGCCAGCCTTTGAACCCGGCGATGAAGACGCAGAAGAGGAAGAGGACGACGACGACGACAGCCCGGGTTCTACGATCCAGCCGCACGAGGCCAAAGACGCCGGTCAGCAGCAGCGGTGAATAAACAAAGAGGCCAACAGCGGGTGAGAAGAAGACGGCGCCGAAGACTGAGACGTCGGGGACGGCGATGCCAAAGAACGTACCCTCGACGAGCGGCTGGTACTGCGGGTTCTCCAACGACGAGTAGCCCGTGCGCCACGGCGCGCCGAACATCAGCGTGTGCGCGACCATCGTCGGCAGCGCGGTGACGAAGCCGCCAACGACGACGAGCAGCAACGCCCGCAGCCGCGACGACGACGACGACGATGACGACGAACGCCAGATCAGGGGCAGGGCGAGAGGCAGTGCGAGGGCCGCCGGATACTCCGCACACGCTGCCGCCGACAGCAGCGCGCCGGCGCCGAGCAAGCGCCGCGTCGAGGGCGCGTCGTCGAGCAACGCCAGCGCGAGCACCGCGCCGGGCGCGAGCGCGGCGAGCGCGTGACCCGAGAAGACGTTCAACGAAGCGAGCACGCCGGATCCGACGACGGCGCCGACAACGACAACGTCGACGACAACAATGTCGGTGTTTCGCTGCTGTGCACGTTTGCGCAGCGCCCACCACAGCACCGCGAGCGCGATGCCAGCCGGCACAACGCCGCCGCTGACGCGCGACAAGCGCGTGAGGGCAGGGCGCGACAGGTCGCCGCTGACGACGTGAACAACGGCATAGGCAGCGGCGGCAACGAGGGAGACGAAGGGGGCTTTGCTGGCGCAGACGTGGTCGCCGCAGATGGCTTTGTCGTCGATGTAGCCCCAGTCGCGGACGACGTCGTCGATGGCGAAGCCGCCGCCTTCGACGAGGGCTTTGACGGTGAAGACGCGGACGCCTTCGTTGGGGTTGTTCAGCGGCAGGTGCAGCGGCGACGAGACACAGACCGCGGCGACGAGTGCTGCGACGATGGCCAGGACCGCGCGGGTCACGCGCTGCCGCTGCGGCGCAGCAGCGCGCCCTCGGCGAGCAAGAGGACGACGCCGAGCAGCAGCAGCGGCGGCCACAGCGGCGTGCCGGGTTGATCGTCGCCGCCACGGCGGACGACGGCGCCTTTGGGTGCGGCGGCCTTGGCTTCGTCGTCGGATACGCGGGTCGAATCGATCTCGCGCGGATCGATCATCGCAGTGAAACGCTCGGCCGAGAGCAGCGCCCGCTCGCCGTTGTTGTCGACGTAGACCTTGTGCAAGCCGGGGCGCGTCGGCGCGAGGTGCGCAGCGCCGTCTTTGACCTCGAGTCGGGTCTCAATGCCGGCGGGATCGACAACGACGACGTCGGCGCTCTGCGCCAGCACGGCCCGATCTTCGCCGACGCGCAGCACCCGGGGCCGGCCGTCGTCGAGCGCGCGGCCGAGGTAGAGCACCACCTGCTCGAGCAGCGGCAAGAAGCCAGGACGAATCGGCAAGTCTGTCCACTCGCGGTCGATGGTGGTCGTCAACATCATCACGCGGCCTTCGCCCTTCGGACCGACGGCGCGCTCGAGCAAGGCCGGCGCGTCGTTGGTGAAGCGGGCGAGAGTCTGCCGATCGGGCGAGCTGTCGGGCTCGACCAGCATCGTCGTCGTCGTGCGCACGCGGGCGAGTCCGGCGAGGGTGCCTGCGTCGACGCCAGCGAGGGCGCGCAGCACAGGGTGGTCGCCCTGCAAGCCCGTGAGGCCGAGCACCTCGGCGAGGCTGGCGTCGTCGAGCAGCGCTTGTCCTTTCACGCCGCGCAGCACGGCGGGCAAGAGCGCGCGCAGATCGCGGTTCCACGCGTCGACGTCGACCTGGTCGCCCATGGCGATGAAGAGGCCGGCGCCGGCTTCGACGTGGCTGACGAGGGCGGCTGCAGCGGCGGCGTCGAGGCGGGCGACGTTGGCGAGCACGACGACGTCGACGTCGACAAAGGCGGCGGCGTCGACGCGGTCTGCTGTTGTCGTCGTCAACACCAGCCGGCTCTTGCCGCCTGTGCCCACCCGTGACGACGACAGCGCCTGCTGCGCGTAGAAGAGCTCGTCGGCGAGCGGCAGCGCATCGGGCTCGCCATCGACCAGCAGCACCCGCACAGCCGCCCGCTCTTCGACCGGCAGCACAACCTGGTTGTCGATCGCGTTGGCGTCGTCGCCGAGCGCGACGCTGAGCGTGTGTCCCTCAGGCGGCGTGGTCGGCGTCGTCGTCGTGGTCGTCGGCGCGCTCGCCGCCGCCGCGGTGAACACGCGATCGAGCAGCTTGCCCGTCGAGAACGGCAGCGCGAGGCGCGAGGCCCGCGTGCCGTCGATGAAGAGGTCGGCGGGCACTTCGACGTCGGGGCCACCGTAGCGGGCGGCGTGAAAGCGCACCTGCAAGCCCTGGGCGGCGAAGCCGCTGGCCACGTCGACGATGCCGTGGTTCGGCGGCGCTGCTTCATCAAACGCGGCGATGAGATCGACGCGCACGCCTTCACCGGCCGCGCCGTCGACGTCGCCGCCGACGGGAAAGCCGTGGGCGGCGAGGTCAGAGACGACCACGACGCGGCGCTCGCCGGTCAGCGGCTTGCCTGCCTGGTCAACGACGGCGTTGGCGAGGGCGGCAGCGCGCGCGACGCAAGCGCCGACGTCGGCGTAGGCGAAGCCAACGTCGGCTTGTTCGATAGCGGTGAGCACCGCGGTGCGCTCGAAGGTCGGCAAGACGACCTCGCGGGGACGCGCCTCACAGACGACGAAGCCGACCCTGACGTCGTCGACGAGGCCTGCGACGGCGTCTTTGGCTTTGTCTTTGGCGCGCACGAACGCGCTCTTGCCGTCGAGCTCGGCGTTCATCGAGGCCGAGGCGTCGAGCACGACGACGACGGCGACGGGGGCGCTGCTCTGCACCGCCGCCTGGTCTT
>JANNAY010000876.1:0-2149 GCA_031384945.1 Deltaproteobacteria bacterium | reverse complement strand
CGAAGTCGTCGTCAGAGAGGAAGCCGGTGCCGCCAAAGGTATTTCTGATGTCATTCTCAAAGTCTTGGATCTCATCGAAGTTAGCGGTCCAGTGTACGTTACCGTGCGCGAGACCGGCGCGGCCCTGCAGCGTGGTGGTGTTGCGCAGGCCCTCGCCGGCCTGGGTGAAGTCCCAGGTGCGTCCATCGTGGCCGCCGTCGAGGTGGCACGAGGCGCAGGCGATGTAGCCGTCTTTGCTCATGCGCCGATCGACGGCGTTGTAGAAGATCTCTTTGCCGCGCAGCACCTGCGCATCGAGTGCTTCGTCGACGACAATGACGACGTCGCGGTTGCCGTCGACGTGGTTGGCTTGCGCCGTCACCAACGACGACGCATCGACGATCGAGACGCTGCGCGACATGAGGTTGGCCACAGCGAGGGTGGTGCCGGCGGGGTCAAAGGCGAGCGAGACGGGGGCCTTGCCGACGGCGAACTGCGAGACGCGGCGGCCGGTGTCGACGTCAAAGGCGTCGACGACGTTGTTGCCGCGGCCGGCGACGAAGATGACGTCGCCGAACGTCGACCACGCGCTGCCCTGCGGACCTTCGCGGTCGTTGAGGTCGAGGCGCTTGTCGAGCACCTCTTCGTTGGTCGCGAGGTCGATGAAGCTCACGAACGCGCGCGTGCGCGACTCGAAGGTCAGCGGCAGCCCGTCGCGAAACAGGCCGCGGCGGGTGTTGGCTTTGGTGCCGCTGACGACGCCACGGGTGCCGTCGGGCGAGATGCGCAGCGCCGACAGCTGGTTCGGCAGGCCGCGGCCGCTGTCTTCGCGGTCGGGTCCTTCGTCGTAGGCGAGCACGATGGTGTCAGTGACGTCGAGTGAGGCTTTGTCGACGACGACGACCTCGCCGAATTCGTCGTTCGACAAGAAGCGCGAGACGTAGAGCTTCGCGCCGAAGAGCGTGAGGCCCGCGGCAGTGGGCACCACGAACGCACGCGCGGTGATCACGCCGTCGGCCGAGAGGTGCAGCAGCTCGCCGGTGCCCCGGCACGAGACAAAGGCGCTGCCGTCGTCGTCGAAGACCAGTCCCATGGGCTGCGAGCAGCGGGGCAGAGCGATGGCGCCGCCGAGCGCGCCGTTCGTCGCGTTCACCAATTGAATCTGCGCGGGCTCTTGGTTGAGCACCCACAGCTGTCCGCGGGTGTCGGCCGCGACGGCGCTGATGTGCGCGCCCGCCACCGCCGTCGAGAAGCTCGTGCTCGCGCCATCGCTCGCGCCGGTGCTGGCGTCGACGACGCGGGCGACGCCGTTGTCGGCGTTGGCAACGACGACGCTGCCGTCTGCTTGCCACTGCACGAGCTCAGACGTGCGCGACGCGATCGGCGATGCGGGGCGGTGAACGATCTGCACGCCCGAACACGAAGCGACCTCGCCGCCATCGACGACGCTGACGACGACGCCGCTGCGGCCGACGGCGAGGTCGACGTCGACGGGGTTGCCGACGACGGTGCGGTCGCCGACCTGCCACGTGTACGTCGCCGTCGCTGGTCCGTTGGCGCTCATGCGCACGCTGCCGACCGTCGACGCGACCAGGGCGGGCGCCAGCGACAACGAGCACGACAGCGGCGCCTTGACGATGACGACGCCGTAGTTGCTCTCGGTGCCGGTCGATCCGGTGGCGCTGTTGCCGCCGAGCGAGACCGGGCCGGCGGCAAACGCGCGTGTCCACACATTGAACGTGGTGTCGCCGTTGCCGACGGTCTCGCCGGTGGCCGTGAACGCCGACGTCAACCACGACGGCGGCGTCGTCGCGCGCACGTCGTAGAGCACGACGACGTCGGCGGCCAACGGCAACGTGAAGGTCAGATGGGGATCGCGCGTCGACAGCTTGTCGTTGTTGCGCGTCTGAATGAACGCCTGCCGGCGCAGCCGCTCGGGAAATCCCGCGACGACGCTGAAGTCGCGGTCGACGTAGAAGGCGGTGCCTGCGTCAAAGGCGGCGACGCTGTAGTCGCCGAAGACGCCGCGGCTGTCGACGTCGACCACGAGGTCGCCGGGGTCTCTGACGACGACGTCGGCGCCCACGTCGACGACGGCTTCGAAGCGGGGCGACAGGTTGCCGGCGACGTCGGCGACGCCTTCGACGACGACGGTGTAGCGGCTGTTGGC
>JANNAY010000839.1:0-4807 GCA_031384945.1 Deltaproteobacteria bacterium | reverse complement strand
CTTGGCAGAGTCGTCAGATGCGTTGGTTCGTCTGCGCCTCCGTCGTCGTCGTCTGCGCCGCGGGCTGCTCCTTGTTCGTCAACCGCGCTGAGGGCGAAGGCGAGGTCGTCGGCGAAGGCGAAGGCGAAGGAGAAGGCGAGGGCGAAGTTGTCGTCGGAGAAGGCGAAGGCGAAGGCGAAGGCGAATTCGTCGACGTCGACGGCCGCGGCGAAGACGTCGTCGTCGGCGGCGGCAGCGGCAGCGTCCCCGACTGCGTGGTCGACGACGACTGCGACGCCGACGCCGGCTGCGTCGAAGGCGTCTGCCGCGTCCAAGGCGCCGTCGTCGCCGAAGGCGAAGGCGAGGTCGTCGTCGACGGACCGGTCCCGTGCGATTCGAACGACGACTGCGGCGGCCACGACTGCCTCGTCACGCACTTCTGCAAAGAACCGACGCCGACGACGACGCCGCCGACGGAGCCTGAGACCGGTCCTGAATGCGATGTGCCGCCGTGCGTGGCCGCGGCGACGGGCGAGGGCGAGGGCGAGCCTGCCGTCGACGTCGATCCCGGCGCCGCAGCAGGCGAAGGCGAAGGCGAAGGCAAAGACGTCTGCGACGCCGACGACCCCAACGCCTGCGCTACTGATGGCCTGGAAGCCCCGCGGCGCTGAGCAAGCGCTTGGCGATCGAGGTGAGGTGGACCTCGTCGGGGCCGTCGTAGATGCGCGCCGCGCGCTCGTGACGAAAGAACCAGGCGAGCGGCAGATCGTCGAGCAGGCCGAGGCCGCCGTGTGTCTGGATCGCGCGGTCGAGCACGTCTTGCAGCGTGCGCGCGACGAGCACTTTGATCATGGCGATGTCGTCGCGGGCGGCGCGGGTGCCTTCTTTGTCGATGGCCCACGCGGTCTTCAACACCAGCCAACGCGCGGCTTCGATCTGGATGGCGCTCTCGGCGATCCATTGCTGCACGAGCTGCTGGTGTCCGAGGGCACGAAACGGCGCCACCGGCCGCTCGACGGCGCGCCTCGTCATCAGGTGCATGGCGCGCGCACAGATGCCGAGCCAGCGCATGCAGTGGTGGATGCGGCCCGGTCCGAGCCGCTCTTGCGCGAGCGCGAAACCGCGACGCTCTTCGCCGAGGATGTTCTCGACAGGCACGCGGACGTCGTCGAAGCGGAGCTCGGCGTGCGAGGCCCAGTCGCTGCCTGCCTCGCCCATCACGGGCAGGTTGCGCACGAGAGTGACGCCTTTGGTGTCCATTGGAACGAGGATCATCGAGGCCCGTTCATGCGGCTTGCCCTCTTCAGCGGTCGTGGCCATGACGATGGTGAAGGCGGCGCCGTCGGCCCCTGTGGTGAACCACTTGTGACCATTGATGACCCACTGATTCTCGTTTTTTGTCGCCGTCGTTTCCAACCACGTCGGGTTCGAACCCGGACGGTCAGGCTCGGTCATCGCGAAACAAGATCGCACGTCACCGTGCGCGAGGGGCTCAAGAAATGCCTTCTTTTGCTGCGGCGTGCCGAACAAATGAAGCAGCTCCATATTGCCGGCGTCGGGGGCCTGAAAATTCACCGACCAGTGGCCGAGCGCGGTGCCGCCCAACGCCTCACCGACAAAGGCGAGCTCAACGAGCGAGAGGCCGAGACCGCCATGCTCTTTCGGGATCTGTGGGCCCCACAAGCCGCGCTTCTTGGCGCTGTTACGCAATGGTTGCAAACGCGGCAATAGCTCTTTAAACGATGTCTTGAACACCTCAGGCTCGATCGGCAGCAGCTCTTCGACGCAGAAGGCGCGGTAGCGGTCGACGAGCTCTTTGACGGCGGGCGGTGTGGAGAAGTCCATGCCCTGAGGTGCCACGCCCGCCGAAATCAGGCGAGGGTCGCCGCGGTCGCACGTCGCAGCGCTTCGGCGAGCACCTCAAGGCGCACCGGCTTCGTCAGGTAGTCGTCGACGCCGGCCTCGCGGGCGCGGGCTTCTTCTTCAGGCAGCGCGTGCGCGGTGACGGCGATCAGCCTGGGCTGCTTCTTCGACGACGCGCGCACCCGGCGCGTGACCTCGAGCCCGTCGATCTCGGGCATCTGCACGTCGAGCAAGACGACGTCGGCGTCGTGGTCGGCGAGCCAGTCGAGGGCCTGTTGCCCGCCCTCGACAGACTTCGGCTGGATGCCGAGGCGGGCCAGCATCAGCTCGAGCACCGCGCGGTTCACCGGATTGTCTTCGACGATCAGCACCGACAACGACGACGCCCGCGGCACCGACGGCAGCGGCGCCGACGACGCGGCCGAGGTCGGCACCGGCGTCGTCGTCACGGGCGCGACGATGGTGAAGCGAAAGGTCGAACCCTTGCCCTCGGTGCTCTCGAGCGCGATCGTGCCGCCGAGCAGCACGACGAGCTGCCGGCAAATCGCGAGGCCGAGGCCCACGCCACCCTGCCGCCGTGTCGACGACGAATCGCCCTGCACGAAGGGCTCGAACAGCCGCAATTGCAGCTCGGGCTCGATGCCGCTGCCGTGGTCTTCGACGGCGAATTCGACGACGTCACCGCCGCCGTTGTCGACGCGGACGACGACGTCGCCGCCGGCGCGCGAGAATTTGATCGCGTTGCCGATGAGGTTGAGCAGCACCTGCCGCAGCCGCGCCGGATCGGTGCTGACCTGCGCGGGCACAGCGTCAGCGATGACGACGGCGACGCGCAAGCCGGCGCGGTCGGCTTCGGGCTGCATCAAGCGCACGACCTCGGTGACGACCGCGCGCGGCGCGCAGGGTTGCCGCTCGACGCGCAGGCGCCCAGCCTCGAGGCGCGAGAGGTCAAGCACATCGTTGAGCACGCCGAGCAGGGCGTCGGTCGACTGCGCGACGGTGGCCAGCAGCTCGCGCTCGTCGGCGGGCCGTTCGCGCTCGCGCAAGAGCCCCGTGATGCCGACGATCGCGTTGAGCGGCGTGCGCAGCTCGTGGCTCATGTTGGCGAGAAACGCGCTCTTTGCCCGCGAGCCAGCGTCGGCGGCGTCTTTGGCTTCGAGCAACGATCGCGTGCGTTCGTCGACGGTGCGTTCGAGCGACTCTTTCATGTGCGACAGCTCTCGGGCCTTCTTGTCGGCGTCATCGCGGGCGCTGCGCAGGCGCCGCAGCGCCGTCGTGAAGACGGCCGTGGCGACGACGACAGAGACAGCGATGGCGGAGGCGCGCTTCTCGGCTGTGGGCTCGACCGCCGGCAGCAGATGTTTGATGTCGAGCACGAAGAGGCAGATGTCGGCGACCACGCTGGCGGCGCAGGTGACGACGGCGGCGCGGGCCGAGATCAGCAGTCCAGCCAGCATCACGCACAGCAGGTAGAGCGAGGCGGTGCCGGCGTAGCGGTTGCCGAAGATGCCGCTGACGATGGTCACCAACGTCGTCACCAGCACCGTGAACGCCGTCGACGCCGCCGCTGTCTGCGCCCGCGCCAACGCAAACGTCGTCGCCGCCACGACGCAGCCGACGCCGCCGACGATGGAGGCTGACGTCATCGTCGACGACAGCCATGCAGTGAGCAGCCCGAAGAAGCAGCCGACGAACGTACCGGCCGACGCCAGCCGCAGCAGCGCGACTCGATCGCGTTGATCGCCGCCAAGGATCGGTTCTGTCGTCGTCGTTGTCACAGGCTGCGCGGGTGGAATCGCAGGCGCAGGCGCAAGGCGCAACGCGTGCTTTTGCGGCCTTCTCGCTAGCTCCACGGCCGCGGAATGACGACGTCGCCTGACGTCTCGTAGCTGAAGGCCGCGGCGACCCGTTTTTCTTTGGCAGCGTCGACGACGACGTTGACGCGGGCGAGGCCGTGGCTGTCGAGCTTGAGCTCGCCCTCGGTGCCGTGGTGGGGCGACTGCAGCACCTTCACCTGAGCGACCTCAGACACCGGCAGCCGCAGCAGCAGCTGGACCGTGATCGGTGCCGGCGCTGTCGACGTCACGAAGACCTCTTGCTGGTAGTGCTCAAGGTCTTTCGCCAGGGTCTTTTTCTCGACGATGACCTTCTTGACCATGCGGACAGCGAGGCGGTCGTCGCTGCCGAAGGAGAGGTCGAGGTCGTCGCCAGCGCCGGTGTAGAGGACGTCGCCGGTGCCCGTCCATGCGCCGTCGTCAACGAGGGTGACGGGGCCAGCGAGGATCGGTCCGCGGCCGCCGTTCTTGAAGCTGGCGCGCACAAACACCTGCGGGGCCTTTTCGGGGATGGCGACCCGCGCGAGCGCGCACGGCACTTCGAATTGCGCGAGCTCGACGGTGTGGGGGCGGCCATCGTCGGGGACGTCGGCGTCGTTGACGACGAAGACGCGGGCCTCGCCACCGTCGTCGACGCCGGGGGCGCCGCCTTGCGTGGCGCTCGGCGGCACCTTCTCGACGCGGTGCTCGATCACGATGGTCTTCTTCTCTTCGGCGGTCTTCTGGCGCAGCCGCAGGCGATCTTCGCCGAGGGGCGGCAGCTCGGCCCCCAGGGCCGGACGCGCCGTCGACAACGTCAACTTCGGTCCGCGGCCGTTCTTGCGCGTCCAATTCTCGCCGGTGCGGTTCCACACGGCGCCGTGGGTGATGAAGCGGACGCGGTGCTCGGTGCCCGGGGCAACCGCGCGCAGCAGCCGCGCTTCGTGGGTCGGACGCCAAGCCGCGCAGGGCAGCACCGTCGTCAACACGACCTTGCCGCTGCCGCCGCGCGACGACACGCGCACGAGCACATCGCAGACGCGCCGCTGCGTCGACGACGTCGGGCGCTGATCCTCGAGCTGCAGCTTCTGCAACCGCAGCTCGAGCCGCGCCTGGTTGGCCTGCGCCTGCGCCAGCGTCGTCGACGACGC